>NZ_JARAYQ010000500.1:0-2594 GCF_033794505.1 Streptomyces sp. MB09-01
CACTCTTTTGGTCAGTTTTGCCGCCGCAGCTCACCTCGAGCCCGCCAAGCGTGCCCAGGAGGACAGGTGACTGTCTAAACTCGACACGCCAGCGTCCCTGTCTAATGGTGGGTGTGGCGCTGAAAGCGGCCCTCCTGCGGCTGACGCGCCCCCGGCTGCTGATGGGCGCGGTTGACGCCGCCGCACGGGGGCCCGGCGGGCGGGTGTCAGCAGGCGCGGGAACGGCACCCGCAGCGGGGCCGCTTTCAGCGCCACAGCCTCCTTTCGCCAAGGACGCCGGCGTTTCGGCTCCAAACGGTCCCCTTTGCGGCTGGGCCTGCTTGGCGGCCCTCAGGAGAACATCATCAGCAAAGCGAGCCATATGAGGAGTGCCATGACAGCGGCAAGGACGACGCAGGAACAGCCGATGAGCTTCACCGCCCCCATCTCCTCCCGCGGCGGCGGGGGCAGGGGAATGACGTATCCGGGCGGTGGCGGCGGGCCGGGCGGCGGAACCGGGACGGACATGAAACCCCTTGAACGCAGGCGCGAATCCAATAACAGCAGGCCTTGGCGTGGGCGTTGGCTACGGCCACGTCGCCCACAGGAGCGAACTCACAAACGCCGCCGCTCTACGCCAGGACTGAAGCCTCACAAAAGAATTGAACTTGTTCAACCCTGAAGCCGTGGGGCCGATCCCGAGGACGTCGACCGGCGCTGGTCATCCTGGGGCCTGGCAAAACCCCGTCGAGAAGACGGCGGAGCCGATGTCGAACGCCAGGGACGCGCCAGCCCCGGAGGCTGCGCCACGAGGCGCACCCGGCGGCGCGCTGTCGCCGAGACGAAGGCCTCGTCGGCGTGGGCGGCCGGAGACCTACCAGAGCGGCGGGATGACGCCGTGGCCCGTCGCCTTCCCTACCCTGGGTGTGAGTAGTTGAGGTACAGGAAGTCCGGGGAGATCGGTCTCGCTGCCTATTCGGTCCCCGTGGGCCGGCCTGGTCCTGCAGGCGCTGCCGGAGCCCGGCTTCCTCTGCCGTGAGCGGATCGTCCGGGCGTCGGATGCGGATCGGCCGGACCGTCCCGTACGCATCGACCTGCTCAGTCAGAAACTCCACCGGCACGAGGCGGACCGTAGCCAGCACCGCCGCCCGGGGGCTCGCCGAGATCGGAGACGACCGACAACGGGTCGCCGACGCCTGCGGCCTGAAGGCATACGCCGACGCCTCGCCCATCACGCGGGCTTCCGGCAAAAGGTCGAGCATCACCCGCCGCTGGGTGAAGAACGACCGACTCGATCACGCCGGATACCTGGGGGCGTTCTCCGCGATCACCGCCTCGCCCGGCGCCAAGGTCCACTACCGGCGACGCCGCGACAACCACGCAGACTGGCACGCCGCCACCCAGCGCAACCTCTTCAACCGCATGATCGGCCAGCTCCACCACTGAATCCAGCACGGCGACCGATTCGAAGAACTGGCCGCCCGCCCCTCACTGCCCTCGTCGACCGAGACAGCTGCGGCCCGACCTGGGCCAACTCACCTTGCCGAGGCCTCCCAGAGCAGTCGATCATTCAAAGATGAGACTCGAAGTCCAGGCCTTCGTCGCCGAGGGCCCCCTCGCCGACTGGGATACCGACGATGAGGAGCTCGTCGACCGGCGATTCAGACAGATCGAAGCCGTCTCCGTGCCAGTCACAACCGAGGAGGCGCATGCTCTGGCTGCCTGTTTCGGCCCCGACGACTGCTACGGCGTAGCCTGGTCGCTGCTGCACCTGATCGAGACCAGCTCAGGGCCGCTGCCGCCAGTCGTACGTCCGGGCCCCGATGCCGACGACTGGCATCACACGCTCTGGAACCGCTGGGGAAGCCATGCACTCCCCGACGCGGACTTGACGCGTCAAAAAAGCACCAGATGGTGCCCGGCTGGCCCTACTCGATCGTCGCCGCACCGGACACCGGCCGCACATCGTGGACGGCCCTGCTTGGACACGATCCGGCTGGAGCCCGGCGCCGACTTGGCCGCGGTCACCGCCGACCAGGTTCGTCGTCGAACGCCTCGTGGAAGCCGGCCAGTGGCAACCGGGGGCCCCGGACATATCTGTCGTGATGGATGCCGGCTACGACGCGCCCCGCATCGCCCACCTTTTGGCCGATCCGTCGGTCGAGGTGCTGGGCCGACTTCGCTCGGACCGGGTGATGCGCAAGCCTGTCCCGGTGCCGTGGATCTGCCCGCCGCAGGGCGGTCGCCCGCCGAAGCATGGTGGTGAGTTCGTCTTCGGCCGGCCCGGGGCCTGGGGTGAGATCACCGCGGTGACCATCACAAGCACCGACCGGTACGGACGGCGACCGCGCAGGCGTGGGACCGGCTCCATCCCCGGCTGACCCGCCGGGCTGCGTGGCTCGACCGCGAGGGCGCTGCCGATCACCGAGGGCACCGTGATCCGCCTGGCGGTCGAGAAGCTGCCCAGCGGCGGGGTGAACAAGCCGTTGAGAGGTCGTTTTCGTCCGATGTTTCACCCCAGAATCGGGTGTTCTGTGGTCTTCTTCGGGTCGCGCCAGGAGATGGTGTTCTCGCTGGTGAGGCGGCGGGTCATGAGGTCGGTCATGGCGATGTGG
>NZ_JARAYQ010000501.1:0-2580 GCF_033794505.1 Streptomyces sp. MB09-01
TCCCGCTGCTGGCGCAGCGGCCCGGCCCCCCGCACCGGCGTACCGGCGGCGCCCGCGCCCAGCCGCTCCGCCAGCAGCGGGAAGTGGGCGAGCTGTACGTCGAACGGGGCCTGCTCGGCGGTCAGTACGGCCACGCCGACCCGGTCGGGGCCCAGCGGGGTGACGTAGGCCTCGCACCGCGCCGACCAGTGCACCTCGACGAGGTCGCTCCACGGAGCGACCTCGTAGTGGCGGCGCAGCCCGTAGCGGGCGGGCCTGCGGGGCGCGGCCGGCGCCGAGAGGCGGAGGCCGCGCCGGACGGGGGAGTGCAGTCCGTCGGCGGCCACGAGGTAGCGGGCGGTGAGCCCGGCCGCGCTGACCTGGTGGACGTCCTGGCGCACCTGTTCGACGCGCTGGCGGAGCACCCGTACGCCGAGCTGCTCGGCGCGTTCGGCCAGTGCCGCCTGCAGCACCGTCCGCCGGGCGCCGAGGCCCGGGCCGGACCGGAAGAGCCCCTCCGCGTGCCGGCCGCTCACGCCGTCGACGTAGCGGATGCCGTGGAACGGCTGCCCGGCCACGGGAACGCCCAGCTTCAGCAGCCGGCGTACGGCGCCCGGCATCAGGCCCTCCCCGCAGGCCTTGTCGATGGGCGTGGGCCTCGGCTCCACGACCACCACCTCCAGGCCGGCGAGCGCGCCGTGGATGGCGGTGGCCAGCCCGGCCGGACCGCCGCCCGCGATCAGCAGGTCGATCACGGGGCGGCCCCCGCGGACGGGACGGAGGCGGGCGCGCGCAGCCGGCCGCCGTCCGTCAGGGCGGCGTCCTCACAGCCGATCCGGATGCGCAGCAGGAGCAGGTTGAGCACGGTGAAGCCCAGTGCGGTCAGCCAGGCCGTGTGCACCAGCGGCAGCGCGACCCCTTCGGCGACCACGGCCACGTAGTTGGGATGGCGCAGCAGCCGGTACGGTCCCGCCTCCACGAGCGGCAGACCGGGGACGACGAGCACCCGCGTGTTCCAGCGCCGCCCGAGGGTGGCGATGCACCACCAGCGCAGGCCCTGGGCGGCCACGACGACGCCGAGGGCCGACCAGCCGAGCAGGGGGACGAACGGCCGGCCGGCCGCCCAGGGCTCCACCACGCAGCCCACCAGCAGCGCGGTGTGCAGGGCGACCATGGCCGGGTAGTGGCCACGGCCGTACTCGCGGCCGCCGCGGGCCAGGCTCCAGGCGGTGTGGCGGCGGGCGGTGATCAGCTCGGCCAGGCGTTCGACGACGACGAGGCCGATGAGCAGGAGGTACGGGACCAGGGAGACCGGCACGGTCAGGGAGCCCGGGAGGGTCACCTCGGCCGGGAAGGCCGCGGCGGTCACGGAGGTCATGGAGGGCATCGAGGGCATGAGGGGCATGGAGTCCATCGCGTTCATCGGGGTCACCAGCGGAGGAGGACGAGTTCGGAGGCGAAGCCCGGGCCGAAGCCGAGCATCAGCCCGACCGAACCGGGCGGTGGCGGCCCCGCGCTCTGGACGCCGTCCAGGATGTGCAGGACCGAGGCGGAGGAGAGGTTGCCCACGGCAGCCAGGGAGCGCCGGCTCGCGGCGAAGGCCTGCTCCGGCAGGGCGAGGGCGTCCGAGAGCGCGTCGAGGATCTTCGGGCCGCCGGGATGGCAGATCCACGCGTCGACGTCCGCGGGCTTGAGGTCGTGGGCGGCGAGGAAGCTCTCGACCTCCTCGGCGACGTGCAGCCTGACCAGGTCCGGGAGTTCGCGGCCGAGCACCATGCGCATGCCCCAGTGCCCGATGTCCCAGCCGAGGAGGTGCTCGGTGCCCGGATAGAGCCGGCTGCGGGCGGCCACCACCTCCGGCCCGGCGCCGGTGCTGTGCAGGGGATGGTCGCGGCCGACCGCCAGCAGGGCACCCGCGCCGTCGCCGAAGAGGGCCCCGGCCACCAGATTCGCCATCGAGGTGTCCGTGGACTGGAGGGTGAGCGAACACAGCTCGGTGGACAGCAGCAGGGCCGCGTGCCCGGAGCGGCCCGTCAGATGGTCGTGGAGATGGCCGATCCCGGCGGCGCCGGCCGCGCAGCCGAGGCCGAAGAGCGGTACCCGCCGCACGTCGGGCCGGAGCCCGGCCCGGGTGGCGAGGCGGGCCTCCAGCGAGGGTGTCGCGAGCCCGGTCACCGTGGTCGACATGACCAGATCGAGCTCGTGCGCCGCCAGGCCGGCGTCGACGAGGGCCAGTTCGAGGGCACGGGCGCCGAGTTCCAGGGCCGTCTCGACGAACAGGGCGTTCGTCGTGCCGAAGTCGTTCGCCGGCCCGTAACGCTCCAGCGGGAGAGCGAGGTGGCGGCGCTCCACGCGCACCGAGGCGTGGACCCGGCGCAGCAGGGCGGTATCGGAGCCGGAGGGCAGGAAGCGGGCGAGCGCCTCCGTGATCTCGGCCTGGGGATGGAGATGGGGCGGGAACACGCTGCGCACTGCCAGAACACGTGTCATTGATTCACCATAGGAAACAACTGACACATCGTTATGAATCAAGCGAACCGGGCGCGGCGCCGCATAGCGTGTCGCCGTGCCCGCACCAACCCCGCAGACCCCCGATACGAC
>NZ_JARAYQ010000502.1:0-2550 GCF_033794505.1 Streptomyces sp. MB09-01
GCGGGCGGCTGCGACCTCGCCGCCGCCGAGGACGTCTGCGCCGACCCGTCCTACGACACCGCCGACGTCCTCGGCTCCCTCGTCGACAAATCCCTCGTCCTGGCCGAACCGGACGCCGGGCACGGCATGCGCTACCGCATGCTCGAAACCATCCACGAGTACGCCGCCGAGCGCGCCGCCGCCCACCCGGCCGATGCCAGGGCCACCGCCCGCCGCCACGTCGCCCACTACCTCGCCTTTGCGGAGGAGGCCGACCCCCTGATCCGCTCCGCCGCCCAGCTCCCCTGGATCCGGCGCGTCGAGACCGAGCTCGACAACCTCCGCACGGCCCTCCACACCGCAGTCACCGAAGCAGCCGACACCGACACCGACACCGACCCCGATACCGACACCGACACCGAGGCCGGGACCGGCGTGCAGACCGCCCAGCGCCTCGCCTTCGCCCTCGGCTGGTTCTGGTGGCTGCGCAACTACCGCGCCGAGGGTGCCGAGTGGACCGCCCGCATCCTCGCCCTCACCCCCGCCGAACCTCCCGAGGGCACGCCCGCGTACTGGCGTCACATGCGCCTCGAAGTCCTCGGCATGTTCCTCCTCGCCGAGAGCAACTCCGCCGAGAAGTTCCGCACCCCCGAGTACCGCGACCTCGCCACCCGCATCAAGAAGACCTTCCGCCAGGGATCCCCCGAGAGCACGCTCTTCCCCGGGATGCTCTGGCCCGCCACCGCCTTCCTCGTCGGCGACGCCCTCGAATTCCACGCCGACCTCAACCAATCCGTCGCCAACTGCCGCCGCCACGCAGGCGACTGGGAACTCGGCGTCGTCCTCATGCTCCGCACCCACGTCGCCATCGACGTCACCGGCGGCCTGCCCACCGTCGACGCCGACCTCGCCGAACTCCACGAGATCGCACAACGCGTGGGCGACCGCTGGACCCGCGCCCAGGTGGCGAGCGCCGCCGGAGAGGTCGCCCTCTCGCGCGGCCGGTACGCCGAGGCCCGCACCGAGTACGAGGAGTGCCTGCGCCTCGCCCGCGAGGTCGGGGCTCACATCGAGGCGCCCTTCGCCATCGCCCGGATGGCCGAGGCCGCCTACTGTGCGGGCGACTTCGACGAAGCCGAACGCCTCCTCGCGGAGGCCGACAGGGAGTCCGACCGCTACGGCGGGGTGTACGACGTCACCAGCTTCGCCCGGCTCCTCTCGGCCCTGCTCGCCCGCCAGCGCGGCGACGTCGCCACGGCCCGGAGCGAGTGCGAGCGGGCCCGCGCCGAAGCGGAACGGTTCACCGTGCCCGCCCAACTCACTGCCGGACTCGACACCGTCGACGCCGTCCTCACCGCCCAGGAACAGGGCCCGGCCGCCGGCCTGGCCAGGATCGGACCCGCCCTCGCCGCAGCCGTCACCGCCCGCTGCGCCGAGCGCTTCCTGGCCGGGATGGCCGAGGTCGCCGCCGTGCTGCTGGCCGAAGACGGCCGGCCGGCCGAGGCCGTACGGGCCCTCGCGGCCGCCACCGCCTGGCGTGCGGGCCATCCCCGCTCGGTCCCCGAGAGCGGCGCCCTGGACGGGCTCCCGGAACGGACCCGCGCCGTGCTCGGCCCCGCCCGCTACGCCAGGGAGGAGTCCGCCGGGTCCGTGCTCACCCCGGCCGAACTCGCCACGGCACTCACCGCGCCGCTCACCGGCAACTGATCACGGCGTCGGCCCAGCTCGCCAGCGTCGGCAGGCTGTCCGGCCCGGCCTTCTCCACCACCAGCCGGAGCGTCTTGCGCCCGGCGAGCGACACCCGCACGCCCGCCGGCTGGTCCTCGTGGCCGAGGGCGGCGGACTGCCACAGCCGCTGCTCGTCGCCGTACACGGAGAACCGCACCGAACCGTCGGTGAAGAGCGACAGGCCGTCCACCCCGGCCTGCGCCGAAAAGCTCGTGCACTGCCGGTTGAGGGCGATCTCCACCGAGGAGCGCGAGTTCACGGTGATGCCCTGGGCGAACCGGCGGCCTCCCACCTCCAGCCCCCAGCGCTGCCATACCCAGCTGCTGCGCCAGGTCTGTACCTCGGGACCGCTGTGGTCCCCGTAGGCCGAGTGCCCGAGCCGGGCCAGCTGGAACCCCTGCGGCGGCTTCGACGGCGGCGGGCTCGGCCTCGCGGAGGTCCTGCTCGGTGACGGCCCGGGCGAAAGCTCCTCCCGGCTCGGCGAGGGTGAGGGTGAGGGTGAGGGCGAGGGCGGTGGGGAGGACGAGGGGGCCGCGGGAGCAGCGGAGGCGGGAGCCGAAGGCGTCGGCGTCGGTTCCTGCGCCGGCCGTACGGAGCCCCGCGCGCGCGGCGGCTCCTCCCCGGGCGGGCTCGGCTCCGCCGAGGACGGGGCAGGATCCTCCGGCACCGCCGGCACCGCCGGCGCCGCCACACCGGGCGCGGGCTTCGCCGGGGTTTGCGGCTCGGGATCGTCCCCGGCGAGGGCGAACACCACCCCGGCGGCCGCGGCCACCGCGATCCCGGCCGCGAGGGCGGCCTTGGCCGGCAGCCCGAACCCCTCGGAAGCCAGCGCACCCCCGGCCC
>NZ_JARAYQ010000503.1:0-2528 GCF_033794505.1 Streptomyces sp. MB09-01
GCCGGCTCCCCGTACGTCACCCAAGGAGCCCCCGTGCCCCACGTGCTCGCCATCACCGGCAGCCCCTCCGCCCACTCCCGTACCGCCGTCGTCGCCGACCACGTGCTGCGCCGCCTGGCCCACTCCGGCTTCGGGACCGCACACCTGGCCGTGCGCGAGCTCCCCGCCGCCGACCTGCTCGCCGCCCGCCGTGGCGAGCCCGAGATCCGCCGGGCGCTCGAAGCCGTCGCCGAGGCCGACGGCCTGGTCATCGCGACCCCGGTCTACAAGGCCTCGTACACCGGCCTGCTCAAGGCCTTCCTCGACCTGCTCCCGCAGGACGGCCTCACCAGCAAAACGATTCTGCCGCTGGCCACGGGCGGCAGTCTCGCCCACGTCCTGACCATCGACTACGCCCTGCGCCCCGTGCTGGCGGCCCTCGGCGCCCGGCACGTCACCGCCGGCCGGTTCGTCCTGGACTCCTCCGTCGAGCGAGGAGCCGGCCCCGACCGGCTGCGGCCCGAGGCCGAGCTCGACCTCTTCCAGGCGGTCGACGAGTTCGCCGACGCCCTGCGCACCGCGCCCGCCGCCGCGCTCACCACCGCTCCGTAACACGACGCCACCACGCACCCCGCACCGACAAGGACCCCGTCATGCCCGCAGCCTTCACCTCGACCCGCACCTCCCGGCGCCAGTTCCTCACCCTGCTCGGCATTTCGGCGGCCGCGGTGAGCTGCGGCACGGCCACCGCCAACGGCGGCGGCTCCGGCTCGCAGGTCAAGACCCTGAAGTACCAGGGGTCGGTCGGCGCCGTCACGCTCCCCGAACTCGCAGCCGACCTCGACTACCTGGACGACCTCAAGCTGGAGTGGGTCGGCAACACCACCAGCGGCCCGCAGGACATCCAGTCCGCCGCCACCGGCCAGACCCACTTCGGCAGCGCCTTCAACGGCGCCGTCATCAAGCTCGCCGCAGGCAAGGCCCCGATCAAGGCGGTCATCTCCTCCTACGGCTCGGACCAGTACTCCTACGCCGGCTACTTCGTCCTGGAGGACAGCCCGATCCGCTCCGCCCGGGACCTGATCGGCAAGAAGGTCGGCATGAACACCCTGGGAGCCCACTACCAGGCGCTGCTCGACACCTACCTCAGCCGCAACGGCCTCTCCAAGGCGGACGCGGCCAAGGTCGAAGCCCTGGTGATACCGCCGGTCAACACCGAACAGGCGCTGCGCGCCAAGCAGATCGAGGTCGGGGTTCTCACCGGCATCCTGCGCGACAAGGCCCTCGCCTCCGGCGGCATCCGCCCGCTGTTCACCGACGTGGAGCTGCTCGGCCCGTTCAGCGCGGGCACCTACATCATGACCGAGCGCTTCATCAAGCAGAACCCGGACACCGTACGGACCTTCGTGACGGGCGTGGCCAAGGCCATCGAGTGGTCCCGCACCACCCCGCGCGAGGAGGCCGTCGCCCGGATGACCGAGATCGTCAAGAAGCGCGGCCGCAACGAGGACAGCACCGCCCTGCAGTACTGGCGCTCCTACGGGATCGCCGAGACGGGCGGCCGGATACCCGACCAGGAGTTCCAGCTCTGGCTCGACTGGCTCGGCGAGCGCGGCGACATCAAGCAGGGGCAGTTCAAGCCGTCCGACCTCTACACCAACGAGTTCAACGCGTACGGAAAGGGGTGACGGCCACCATGACGAAGATCGTGTTCGAGGGAGTGCGCAAGATCTTCGGGGACTTCACCGCCCTCGACGGCATCGACCTGGAGATCCGCAGCGGGGAGTTCCTCGTGGTCGTCGGCCCCAGCGGCTGCGGCAAGTCCACCCTCCTCGACCTCCTCGGCGGCCTGGCGGCCCCGACGGCCGGGCGGATCATGCTCGACGGCAAGCCGGTCACCGGACCCGGCCTGGACCGGGGCATCGTCTTCCAGCAGTACGCGCTGCTGCCGTGGCGGACCGCCCAGGGCAACGTCGAGTTCGGCTTGGAGGCCACCGGTGTGCCGCGCCGGCAACGCGCCGCCCGGGCGAAGGAGTTCCTGGACCTGGTCGGACTGACCGGCTTCGAGGACCGGCACCCGCACCAGCTGTCCGGAGGCATGCGCCAGCGTGTCGCCATCGCCCGCGCGCTGGCGTACGACCCGGACGTGCTGCTGATGGACGAGCCGTTCGCCGCGCTCGACGCGCAGACGCGCGAGTCCCTCCAGGACGAGCTGCGCCGCATCTGGCAGAGCACCGGCAAGACCGTCGTCTTCATCACGCACGGCATCGAGGAGGCCGTCTACCTCGGGCAGCGGGTGGCCGTCATGACCTCCCGGCCCGGCCGGGTCAAGGAGGTCGTCCCGGTGTCCTTCGGCGACCGCGACGGACTGCTGGGGGAGGCCCTGCGGTCCAGCCCGGAGTTCGCCCGCTACCGGCATGAGATCTGGAACCTCCTCCACGACGAGGTGGCCCGCGCCCAGCAACTGGAGAAGGAGGCAGCAGCCGTATGACCACCGGAACCGACACCACCGCCCTGGCGGCCCCGGGCCACCCCGCCCCGGCCGGATC
>NZ_JARAYQ010000504.1:0-2497 GCF_033794505.1 Streptomyces sp. MB09-01
GTCCAGCCGGGGGACGGGAGGGGGAGGTCGCAGCAGAGGACGGTCGCACCGGTGCGGCGCGCCCAGCGGATCGCGGCCAGTTCCGGGGAGAAGTCCGCGAACGGGTAGAACGCCAGGCGCCCGTCGCCGTCGGCGCCCGCGAGGGCGACCGGGGCCACGGTCTCCGGGTCGGCCAGGTGCTCCAGCCACGGCTGGAAGTCCGCCGGGAGTTCGACGCAGACCACGTCCGCGCCCGAGGCGTCCAGCAGCTCGGGCACCACCGCGGCCAGGGCGGGGCTGTGGTGGCGTACGCCCAGCAGGTACGGCGTGCGGGACGCGGCGAGCGCGTCGACGGCGGCGCGCGGGTCGGAGGTCAACGCAGGCTCCCGCGCAGGTCCCAGAGGCGGCGCCACATCGCCGAGCCGTCCTCGGCGCGGCGGCGCACCGGGCCGTCCCAGTAGCCGAGGAGGCGGCCGTGGTCGGCCGGGTCGTCCTTGCGGACCACGCCCAGCAGGTGACCCGGCAGCAGGTCCAGCACGTCCCCGCCCGGCAGGTACGCGGCCGCGACCCCCAGCGAGGCCGCCACCTGCACGGCTTCGGCGGTGGACATGACCGTACCGGGGCGTTCCACTTCCCAGCCCTCGGCGGAACGCCCGGAGCGCAGGTCGCGGAAGACGGTGACGAGCGCGTCGAGTACGGCGTCGTCGACCCCGAAGGCCGCGCCGGCCCGCTCGACGGCGGCGACCGCCTGCCGGCGGATCAGCGTGGCCTCCGCGTCCGCGTCGGCGATCGGGGCGACCGTCTCGAAGTTGAAGCGCCGCTTGAGGGCGGCGGACATCTCGGAGACGCCGCGGTCCCGCAGGTTGGCGGTGGCGATGACGGTGAAGCCCGGGGCCGCGCAGACCACCGCGTCCTCGGTGGCGGTCAGTTCGGGCACGCTGACCCGCCGGTCGGACAGGATCGACACCAGTGCGTCCTGCACCTCGGGCAGGCAGCGGGTGATCTCCTCGACGCGGACCACTCGCCCGGTGCGCATGGCGGAGAGCACCGGGGAGTCGACCAGGGCGCCTGAACTCGGTCCTTGCGCGAGCAGCAGCGCGTAGTTCCAGCCGTAGCGGAAGGCGTCTTCCGTGGTACCGGCCGTGCCCTGGACGGTGAGGGCGCTGGTGCCGCTGACGGCGGCGGCCAGGAGCTCGGACAGCATCGACTTGGCGGTGCCGGGCTCGCCGGTGAGGAGCAGGCCGCGCTCTCCCGCGAGGGTGACGACGCAGCGTTCCACCAGGGCGCGTTCGCCGACGAACTTGGGGGCGATGGCCAGCTTGGAGGGGAGCCCTGCGCGGCGCTTCGGCAGGGCCAGCTCGGCTCCGTCACTGCCGCAGACGAAGGTGACGACGGCGCGCGGGGTCAGGGCCCAGCCGGGCGGCCGGGGGCCGGGGTCCTGGGCGGCGAGGAAGTCGAGCTCGGCGGCGTGACGCTCCTCGGCGGGAAGCACCTGCCGGGGGGCGGGGACGGATGGTGCGGTGACGGTCATCGGGGTCCTCTGGAACGGGAGCGGGAACGGGAGCGGAGAAGGGAAAACTGGCAACCGGGGAACCGGAACGGGAACAGGGAGGTGTGCCGAGCGTCGGCCGGGGGCGCGGCGCACCCCTGTGGAGGTGCGCCGCGCCGAAAGGGCCCGGGCGGCCGGCGGTTCAGCGGCGGCGGGCGCGGGTGCGCTTCACCTTGAGCTCCTCGAACCGCGGCACGTCGCCTTCCCGGACCCGCTGCCAGGCCCGGCGGTAGAGGTCGGCGGCCGGTTCGGCCGGGGTGAGCACGCCGAGCATCGGCCGTTCGCCGGCGCCCAGACCGTACATCGGCAGCTTCCACTGCTCCACCGGCAGGGTCGGCGAGGCCATTTCGGCCCATCCGCCCGGCAGGAACAGCGAGCGCCCGGCCCGGCTGCGGCCGGCCGTCACCACCAGCTCGGTGGCGGCCAGTTCGGCGCGGGCGGCCTTGAGGCGGGCCGGCTTCCAGCCCGTCCACCGCGCGGTGTTGCGGTCGGTGGGGTCGGGCATGGCGAGCAGGGTGAGGTACAGGGTGGCCGCGTCGGCGCCGAGACCGTGCGCGGCGGACACCTCCTCGACCAGCTCGGGAACGGAGCGGCTCGGGTCCTGAGGCCACCAGGTTCCGTCGGCGTCCACCGCACCGGCCGCCGGGGCACCCGGGTCGGCGAGGAGCGCCGCGAAGCGCGGGTCGTGGACGGCCCGCAGGGCCGTCTCCACCGAGGAGGGCCGCTGGTCGGCGCCCCGCAGCGCCGGGAGGTACGGGTCGGAGCCGGTGGAATCCAGCAGGGCCGGGCGCAGTGCGGGCTTGGGCTGGTCGTCGTGGGTGGCCATGACGACCGCGCCGTAGCGCTCGTAGCCCTCGCCGGTCTCGGTGGGCGTGCCCGCCGCCTTCCGGAAGTCGGGAAGGCTGGTGTAGTGCCCGATTTCGAGGAGCAGTTCGGGCGCGGCGAGCCGCTGCCGTACGGCGGTGAGGG
>NZ_JARAYQ010000505.1:0-2379 GCF_033794505.1 Streptomyces sp. MB09-01
CTGCTCCCGCTTCCCCCTTGCGCGCACCCCCCAGTGCGCCATCCCGGTGACTCCCGAAACAGTGACTCACCAACGACACGAGATTAGGCAGTGAACATGACATTCAGGCGCAGCGCAGATAAATGGCGAGTTTCTGAACTGGCGTACGACAACCGGAATTGACGGCACTCCGACCGGTTCAGGGGCGAACCGTGCCCAACTGCTCCCCCAGCTCGACCGGATCTGTCGTAGGCCGCGCGCAGACGAAATGTCGACACACATACGCCGTCGGAAGGTCGCGTACGAGTGTGCGCTCGGCAAGAAGGGGGAACTCACCGCCACTGCCGTCCGCCGCACGCGGCAGACCCACCGCCACCACCGCACCAGGAGCCGTTCCCAGCAACGCCGTCCGGTGCAGCACCGCGAGCAACGGATCCTCCGGATGCCCGACGACCGCCACTTCGCGCGGCCCGTCCAGCAGCGCCTCGGCGACCGACAGCCCGTGCCCGATGAAACGCGGCACGCGCGGACCGAGCGCGTGCACCACCCCGAGCGCCCGCTCGGCCGCCGTCCGGTGGGCCTCCGACCCGGTGTGCGCGGCGTACGACAGCAGCGCGCCCGCGGCGGCCGTCCACCCGGAGGGCGCGGCCGTGTCGGTCGGATCCTGCGGCCGGCGGATGAGCCGCTCCGCATCGTGCGCCGTGTCGTACAACGACCCGTCCTCGGCGGTGAACTGGTCCAGGACCAGATCGACGAGGAACCCGGCGAATTCCAGCCAGACGCCCTCGCCCGTCACGGATGCCAGTGCGAGGAAGCCTTCCGCGACGTCGCCGTAGTCCTCCAGCACCCCCGCGTTCGAGCCGACGTGACCGTCCTTGCTGGTCCGGGCGAGCCGGGCCTTGCCGTCCATGTGCACCCGCACCAGCAGATCGGCGGCCTCGGTCGCCCTCTCCACCAGGTCCGGCCGCTCGAAGTACGCCCCGCACTCGGCGAGCGCGGCGATCGCCAGCCCGTTCCAGGCGGCGACGATCTTGTCGTCGCGGCCGGGCGCGGGCCGCCCGCCCCGCTCGGCCAGCAGCCGCTCCTTGATGCCGGCGAGCCTGCCCGCCTCCACCACGGGCCCGTCCTGCGGCAGCTGCAGTACGGACTTCCCGTGTTCGAAGGTCCCCTCCTCGGTCACCCCGAAGTAGCCGGCGGCCAGTTCACCGTCCGCCTCCCCCAGCACCTCCCGCAGCTGCGCGGCGGTCCAGGCGTAGTACGCCCCCTCCACGTGCGCGCCGCTGACCGGGTCCTCGCTGTCGGCGTCCAGCGCGGAGGCGAAGCCGCCCTGGTCGGTGCGCAGTTCCCGGACCATGAAGTCGGCGGTCTCCAGCGCGACCCGGCGGGCGAGATCCGACCCGGTGGCCCGCCACAGGTGCGCGTAGACCCGGCAGAGCAGCGCGTTGTCGTAGAGCATCTTCTCGAAGTGCGGTACAACCCAGTCCCGGTCCACGGAGTACCGCGCGAAGCCGCCGCCGAGCTGGTCGTAGATGCCGCCCCGGGCCATGGCCTCGCAGGTGTCGGAGGCCATCTGCAGCGCACCCTCGGACCCGGTGCGCGCGTGGTGGCGCAGCAGGAACTCCAGCACCATGGACGGCGGGAACTTCGGCGCGCCGCCGAATCCGCCGCGCACGGCGTCGTACTCCCTCGTCAGCCCGAGCAGCGCCTGCGCGAGCTCCTCGGGCCCGGGAGTGCCGGCCTTCCCGTAGTCCAACTGCCGCCCGGCCAGGTCCCGTACGATCCGCTGCGCGACCTCGGCAACCTCCTCGGGCCGCCCCGCCCAGGCGGTCCGCACGCCTTCGAGGACCTGCATGAAGGAGGGCATCCCGTGCCGGGGCTCGGGCGGGAAGTAGGTCCCGAAGTAGAACGGCTCGGCGTCCGGGGTGAGGAAGACGGTCATGGGCCACCCGCCCTGCCCGGTGGCGGCCTGCACGGCCTCCATGTAGACGGCGTCGACGTCGGGGCGCTCCTCGCGGTCCACCTTGATGTTGACGAAGTGCTCGTTGAGGTAGGCGGCCGCCAGTTCGTCCTCGAAGGACTCGTGCGCCATCACGTGGCACCAGTGGCAACTGCTGTAGCCGACGCTCAGCAGGACGGGCACCCCGCGTTCCCGCGCCTCGGCAAAGGCCTCGGGCGACCACGGCCACCAGTCGACGGGATTGTCGGCGTGCTGGAGCAGGTACGGCGAGGTCTCGTTCGCGAGGCGGTTCGACATGATCCCATCCTGCCGCACGGAATCGGATCACCGCCGCAGGATCGGGGCCAGGTCGCGGGTCCAGGCCTCTCGGGCCTCGGTCCAGGTGGCTGCGCACGCTGCGCGGGCCGGGGTGGCGAGGGATTCGAGGTCGTCGCCGCTGGGGC
>NZ_JARAYQ010000506.1:0-2377 GCF_033794505.1 Streptomyces sp. MB09-01
AAGCTGGTCCGGGAGGGGGCGACCGCGCTGGGCGGCCGGATCCCGGTCAACACCAGTGGCGGGCTGGCCTCCTTCGGGGAGGCGGTACCGGCCCAGGCCATCGCGCAGGTGTGCGAGCTGACGTGGCAGCTGCGCGGGACGGCCGGGGACCGGCAGGTGCCGGGGGCGAGCGCCGGGATCACGGCCAATCAGGGGCTGTTCGGGCACGGGTCGGCCGTCGTCGCCGTGCGCTGAACAGCTCGTGTTGTCCGAACGCTTGACGGCCCCCTGCGGCAGGTTCACACTCGCTCCACAGTCCCGCGCCGCGACCGGGACCCCGGACCCCCCGTGAGAGCTGCGGCCCGTACCCCAGTCGGCGGGGGTACGGGTCGCCTCCATGTCGGGCCCGTCGTCCGGGCGCCGGTCCCGGGCCCCTCGTGAGGGCACCGCGCCGGCTCCCGTGCGGGCCGGTCGTCAGGCCCCCGCGGACAGGCTCCGGCGCCGCTCGCGCGCCAGGGACATCGCGTGTTCCACGACCCCCACCAGCACGTCCTTCACGGATTCCCGGTCCCGTGCGTCGCACAGCAGGACCGGTACCCCGGGGTCGAGGTCGAGTGCCGTCCGTACGGTCACCACGGGGTGCCGGTCGGCGCCGTCGAAGCAGTTGACCGCGACCACGAACGGGATCCCGCGCCGCTCGAAGTAGTCGACGGCCGCGAAGCAGTCGGCGAGGCGGCGGGTGTCGGCGAGGACCACGGCGCCGAGCGCGCCCTGGGCCAGCTCGTCCCACAGGAACCAGAAGCGGTCCTGTCCGGGGGTGCCGAACAGGTACAGCACCAGGTCCTCGCGCAGCGTGATGCGCCCGAAGTCCATGGCCACGGTCGTGGTGCTCTTGCCCTCCACTCCCCCGGTGTCGTCGACACCGACGCCCGGCTCCGAGAGCCGCTCCTCGGTCCGCAGCGGTCTGATCTCGCTCACCGCACTCACCAGGGTGGTCTTGCCCACCCCGAAGCCGCCCGCGACCAGGATCTTCAAGGTCAGCGGTTCGACCGGCGACACCGCGTGCATGGCACCGGTGCGGCTAAAGCGCCCGAAGGCCATCGATCACCTCACGCAGAATGGATTCATCGGGCAGTTCGGCCGGTGGTACCGGCCTGGTCACGTGGACCAGTTCCTCATCGACCAGGTCGCCGATGAGGACGCGTACGACCCCGACCGCGAGGTCGAGGTCGGCCGCGAGTTCGGCGACCGACTGCGGCCGCCCCCGGCACAGCCCGAGGATGTGGGCGTGTTCCGGGGAGAGGGTCATGTCCCAGACCGGATCGTCGGCCGCCGCTTCGGCGACGACGAGCGCGATCAGGTCGAGGCGGTGCTGACCCGCATGGCTGGTCCGGCCGCGGGTCATGGCGTACGGGCGTACGACGGGACCCGCGTCGTCGTCGAACCAGTGCGCGTGGTCGGGGCCGTCGGCCGACGGGTCGACGGGGAAGCCGATGCCGGCGGCGATGTCGGTGTCGGTGGAGTGGTCCTGGCCTGAATCGCTCATGCCGTACGACTCACCCTCCGGCTGGCAGCCCGGTGCGCGGGGCGGTCGCCAGGTGGTCGCCCACTCGCTTGACCATCAGCGTCATCTCGTACGCGACCTGCCCGACGTCGGAGTCCGCGTCGGCCAGCACGGCCAGGCAGCTGCCGTCGCCCGCGGCCATGACGAAGAGGAAGGCCTCGTCGAGTTCGACCACGGTCTGCCGGACCCGGCCGGAGTCGAAGTGCCGGCCGACGCCCTTGGCCAGGCTGTGGAAACCGGAGGCCACGGCCGCCAGGTGCTCGCTGTCCTCGCGGGTCAGGTCCTTGGAGCTGCCGGTGGGCAGGCCGTCGCCGGAGAGGACCACCGCCTTGCGGATGGAGCCGACCCGGTCGACGAGCTCGTCGAGGAGCCAGTTGAGCGGGCCGGAGCCGCGGCCCCTGGTGTCGTTGCCGGTCTGCGGTGCGGTCATCGACCGTCCCCTTCGTTCTCGTATCCGGGACCGCCGGCGGCGGGTGTGCCTGCCTCGGTCTCGGACTGCTGCGGAGCGTGCTGGTTGCGGCCCGCCGTCCAGCCACGCTGGAGTGCGGACATGCGCGTGCGTACGTCCTCCGCGTCGCGGTCGGCCCCCTGGTCAGTGGCGGCTTCGGCGGGTGCGGCGGACGGGGTCTTCTTGAGCTGGGGTGCCAGGCTGGCCTGGCGGACCCGGCGGGGCAGCCCGCCGGTGCCCGGGCCGGGTGCGGGGTCCGTGTCACCGGATCCGGCCGTCGGGGCGGAGGTGGGCTGCGGGACCACCGACACCGGGCGCTCCACCCGGCGGCCGTGATCGGCGACCAGGGTCGGGGTGGGGCGCCCGGTGTCGGTGGTCCCGCAGCC
>NZ_JARAYQ010000507.1:0-2357 GCF_033794505.1 Streptomyces sp. MB09-01
CGAGCACCTCCCCTCGCTGGCCGTCCGCGTCGTCAACGTCGTCGACATCGCCCGGCTGATGCCCCACGAGGAACACCCCCACGGCCTGACGGACGCCGAGTACGACGCGCTCTTCACCGGCGACAGGCCGGTGATCTTCGCCTACCACGGCTACCCGTGGCTCATCCACCGGCTGGCCTACCGCCGGACCGGCCACCCGAATCTGCACGTGCGCGGGTACAAGGAGTCCGGAACGACGACCACCCCCTTCGACATGGTCGTGCGCAACGACATGGACCGGTACCGGCTCGTGATGGACGTCATCGACCGCGTCCCGGGCCTGGCCGGCCGGGCCGAGGGGCTGCGTCAGGCCATGACCGACCAGCGCATCCGCCACCACGACTGGATCCGCGAGCACGGCACCGACCTCCCGGAGGTCGCGGACTGGTCCTGGCCGTATTGAGGCCACCGCGGACTCGGGCACGGGGTCGGCCGCTGCTCCGGCCTCTCGACCGCAGCTGCGCTCACGGCGCGAGGTCTCGGCGTTGGAGCAGGAGGTGAGCCAGCAGGATGCCCAGCACTCCCGCTCCGACAAGGATCCCGAGCTGGGGCCAGAGCACGGCGCCTTTGGCCAAGGCGTCGCCCGGGGCGTAGTAGTGGAACGGGCTCAGGAACCTCAGCGGGGCTGCCGGGGCCCATGCCAGAGCGATGAAGTTGACGGCAAATTCCACGGCTCCGATCGCGATGGTCGCGCCGACCACCTGGGCCCGCCGTCGTCCCGCCGCCGATACGGCCATCGCCGGCCCGATCAGGCACAGGGCGAAGCCGAGGCCCATGACCCCGGCGGCGAACACTCCGCCGATCGGCACCGCCCGGTGGATGTCCGGCGACAGCGCCACCCCCACCGCGACCGTGACGGTCGCTGCCACGTTCAGGGCTACGGCCGCGAGCACGAGTGCGGCCGTCCGTTCGGTCAGCAGCCGGGTGCCCGCCCTGGGCTCCGCGGACCTGGGCGAGCTTCATGTGGTGCGACGGGTGACGGCCTCAGCGATGTCGCGGAGGGCTCGACGCGCGGCGCAGGGCAGGCGCCCGTCATCGAGCGCGTCCATCGCCGTGCGGTAGCGGGTCGCGATCATTTCCTCCACCTGGGCCGGCGCGCCGGTCGCCGCGATGATACGCCGGACGACAGCAGCCTGTTCATCGGTGAGGTGGGGCTCGCCTAACCAGTCAGTGAGTGCCCTGCGCTGCGGCGGAGTTGCCGTCTGCAGGGCGAGAGCGCTGAGCACTGTCGCTTTGCCGTCACGCAAATCTTCGAGAGCTGACTTTCCCGTAACCGCGGGGTCGCCGAAGACACCCAGCAGATCATCTCGCAGCTGAAACGCCTCCCCCAGCGGTAGTGCGAATGCGGAGAGCCGCTCCAGGAGATGCTGGTCAGCCTCGGCCGCAATCGCGCCGAGGTGCAAAGGCCGTTCCACGGTGTACTTCGCGGTCTTGTAGCGGCCGATCCTCAGCGCCCTGCTTACGTCCGGCGAGGCGTCCCCGGTGGCCTGCAGATCCAGATACTGGCCCAGAACGATCTCCGAGCGCATGGCGTGCAGCACCGGCCACAGTGCGGCCAGTTGCTTGGGATTCGTAGCACCGTCGAGCAGGAGTTCGTCTGACCACACCATGGCGAGATCACCGATGAGGATGGCCGCGCCCTCGCCGAACTGGGCGGCTGCCGCGGCGGAGATACCGCTGTCGTCGCCTTGATGGGCGCGGGCAAGTGCGCGGTGGACGGTGGGGCGGCCCCGGCGCAGGGCGGAGGAGTCCATGACGTCGTCATGGATCAGGGCGGACACGTGGAACAGCTCCAGTGATGCCGCTAGGTGGATCACCGTGCGCGGATCGCCGGTGGCGCCGGCTGCGTGCCAGCCGACGAAGGCCAGGATCGGGCGGATGCGTTTTCCGCCCGCGTCAAGGAAGTGGCGCAGCGGCGCGGCCAGATCCGGCGATCCACTGTCGTCTGCGGGAGGGGCCTTGCGGTTCAGGAAGCCGGCGAGGAGATCCTCGACTGTGTTCTTGAAGCCGGTCAGGTCCAGGGCGGTCTCCGATACGGAGAGGGCGAGTGCCATGTCAGGTCCTTGTCCGTGCGGACCCCGCGACAGGAACCGTCGCGGCGAGGAGACCGAGAACTGCCGACTGCGCGCGGGCGGCCGCGGACGGACCGGTTCTCAACTTCATCGGTGACGGCCTCTCAGGACTCGATGTACCGCCGCGAGACGCGTCGGTGCGGAACGCCGGGGGTGAAGGCGCATGAGACGCCAGTCGCTCATCGTGCGCGATGGCGGGGGTCAGGCTGGGTGTGAGGGGGCAAATGGTGGTTTTCGGGGGAGGTG
>NZ_JARAYQ010000508.1:0-2336 GCF_033794505.1 Streptomyces sp. MB09-01
GCTCTGGGGGTGGGCGACCACGTCGAAGGCGCTGGGGGAGTTGAGGAGGGTGGCGAGGTAGGCGCCCTCGGCGGTGGTGAGGTTGCTGACGTCCTTGCCGTAGTAGGCCTGGGCGGCGGCCTGGATGCCGTAGGCGTTGCGGCCGAAGTAGCTGGTGTTCAGGTAGCCCTCGAGGATGTAGTCCTTCGACTTCTCGCGGCCGAGTTTGATCGCGATGAAGAACTCCTTGACCTTGCGTTTGATCGTCTGTTCCTGGCCCAGGTAGTAGTTCTTGACGTACTGCTGAGTGATGGTGGAGCCGGACTGGGTGCCCTTGCCGGTCGCGGTGTTCCAGGCGGCGCGGAGCATCGCCTTGGGGTCCACCGCCCGTTCGGAGTGGAAGTCCCGGTCCTCGGCGGCCAGTACGGCCTCCTGCACGGTCCGCGGGATCTGGAAGAGCGGCACGTTGACGCGGTTGACCTCGCCGTCGCGGGCGATCTGGGAGCCGTCGGAGTAGAGGTAGACGTTGGACTGGGCGGTGGCGGCGGCGTTGGCCGGCGGGATGTCGACCAGCAGGTAGCCGGCCGCGAGGGCGCCGCCGATCAGCAGGGCCAGGAGCAGCACGGCGCCCAGGACCATGCGCCAGGTGGGGATCAGGCGCCGCCGGCCGGTCCGCGTCCTGCGCGGCCTCTTCCCCGGGGCGGGCGGCCGGGGTTGCGGCTCGGGCTGCGGTTGCTGCCGGGCTTCTGGTTGCCGGTCTCCCGGTTGCTGCCGGGGCCGCTGGTTCGCCCGTGGTTGCCGTGCTTCGGGCGGGGTGTCCGGGTCGCGAGGGGTCCAGCCCGGGGGTGGTGACTGGTCGCTCATCTCCAGGACTCCTCGACGCCGTTCGAAATATCCACTTCTGTACCTCATGGTGTCTACCCGATGGCCGGTGATTCCGCTCCGGACGGGCGTAAATCGGTCGCGTGGATCGCCCCTCCGCACTAAGCTCGCGCGCTTTGGCCGACGTAGGAACGACGTGGAAAACGGAGGGATACGGTGCGCCGGAGAGTGCGTCTCTACCTGGCGGTCGCGGCAGGGGGGTTCAGGCGGTACGCCACCTACGGGACGGCGACCGCGGCCGGTGTCTTCACCAACACCACGTTCGGCTTCATCGTCGCGTACACGTACATCGCGCTGTGGGACGAGCGTCCGGGGCTCGGCGGCTACGACCAGGCGCAGGCCCTGACCTTCGTGTGGGTGAGCCAGTCGCTCCTCGCCGCAGGGGCGTTGATCGGCGGCGGCTTCCAGGAGGAGATCCAGGAGCGGGTGCGCACGGGCGACATCGCCGTCGACCTGTACCGGCCGGCGGACCTTCAGATGTGGTGGCTCGCGGCCGACATGGGCCGGGCGGCCTTCCAGCTGCTGGGGCGCGGGCTGGTCCCGCTGGTGGCGGGAGCGCTGGCGTTCCAGCTGGCGCTGCCCGCCGATCCGCTGCGCTGGCTGCTGTTCCTGCTCTCCGTCGCGCTCGGGCTGGTGGTGAGTTTCGCGTTGCGCTACCTGCTGGGGCTGCTGGCCTTCTGGCTGATGGACGGGTCCGGGATCAACCTGATGGCCACCGTCGTCTCGATCTTCTTCTCCGGGATGCTGCTGCCGCTGACCGTCTTCCCGGGCGGCTTCGGCGAGTTCGTGCGGGTCCTGCCGTGGGCGGCGATGCTGCAGGTTCCGATGGACGTCCTGCTGGGCAAGCACGCGGGGGCCGGGGGCGCGGCCGAGGCGCTGGGGTTCCAGGCCGGGTGGGCGCTCGTACTGCTGGGCGCCGGGCGGCTGATGCAGTCGGCGGCGACGCGGAAGGTGGTGGTCCAGGGTGGCTGAGGCGAAGGCGGTGGAGGCGGTGGAGACGGCGGGGGCAGTGGCGGCCGGGGCCGTCGCGGCGGCGCCGGGGCGGGATGTGACGCCCCTGGGCGCCGGTCCGCGCGGCGGGCGCGATCGCGTACGGGAGGTCCGGGAGGGGCTGCGCGGCTACGGGCTGATCGTGGCGATGTGGATCCGGTCGACGATGACGTACCGGACGTCCTTCGCGCTGTCGGCCTTCGGGAACGCGGCGATCACCCTCCTCGACTTCGTCGCGATCTTCATCATGTTCTCCCACGTGGACGTCCTCGGCGGCTTCACGCTGCCCGAGATCGCCCTCCTGTACGGGTCCTGCTCGGCCTCCCTGGGCCTGGCGGACCTGCTGATGGGGAACACCGACCGGATCGGCGCCCGGATCCGGGACGGCTCGCTGGACACGATGCTGGTGCGTCCGGTCCCGGTGCTCGCGCAGGTGGCGGCGGACCGGTTCGCGCTGCGCCGGCTGGGGCGGGTCGTGCAGGGGC
>NZ_JARAYQ010000509.1:0-2301 GCF_033794505.1 Streptomyces sp. MB09-01
CCCCCGCAGAGCACGGCCCCGGCGACCCGGCCGGACACGGACCGTCCGCGGCCACGGAGCAGGACCCCGCCCGGGCCGGGCAGGAGTCGCAGACCCGGCCGCAGGCCACCGGGCAGACCCCGGACCCCGGCGGACACGGCCCGAGCCCCGGCCCCGCCACCCCGGCCACGGAGCAGCAGAACCCCGCCCGAGCCGGGCAGGACCTGCGGACCCGGCTGGAAGCCGCCTGGCTGGGCCGGGCCGTCGGTTGCCTGCTCGGCAAGCCGGTCGAGAAGCTCCCCCTGGAGGGGATCCGGGCGCTGGCCCGCGCCACCGGCAACTGGCCGCTGAACGACTGGTTCACCGAACGCGGCGTACCGCCGGAGGTGCTGGCCGCGCACCCCTGGAACCGCCGCTCCGCCCCCACCTCGCTCGCCGAGAACATCGACGGCATGCCCGAGGACGACGACCTCAACTACCCGTTGATCGGCCTGCTCCTGCTCCAGCGGCACGGCAAGGGCTTCACCACCGCCGACGTCGCCCGCATCTGGCTCGACGAACTGCCCGCCGGGCGGACCTTCACCGCCGAGCGCATCGCCTACC
Source organism: Streptomyces sp. MB09-01 (assembly GCF_033794505.1). NCBI lineage: Bacteria > Bacillati > Actinomycetota > Actinomycetes > Kitasatosporales > Streptomycetaceae > Streptomyces > Streptomyces sp. MB09-01. Next base: position 583 of record NZ_JARAYQ010000509.1, read on the forward strand.
GCAACCTCCTGCTCGGGCTGGAGCCGCCCGCCACCGCCACCCACCACAACCCCTTCCGCGAATGGATCGGCGCCCTCATCCGCGCCGACCTCCACGGCTGGACCAACCCGGGCGACCCGGCCGCCGCCGCGGCCCAGGCATACCGGGACGCCGTCCTGACCCACACCGCCAACGGCGTCTACGCCGCCCTCTTCGTCGCGGCCGCCACCGCCGAGGCCGCCACCGGCCGGGCGGACGTCCACACCGCGCTCCGGGCCGGGCTGGAGGTCGTACCGCCCCGCTCCCGCCTCGCCGAGGCCGTCCGCCTCGGGATCCGGGCGGCCTCGGACGAGGCGGACTTCGACCTCGTCGTGGACCGGCTGCACGCACGCTACGGGCACTACCACTGGGTCCACGCCGTCCCCAACACCGCCCTGATCGCGGCCGCCCTCACCCACGCCGACGGGGACTTCACCCGTTCCGTCTGCGGCGCCGTGGCCGGCGGCTGGGACACCGACTCCAACGGGGCGACCGCCGGCGCCCTCGCCGCGCTGGTCGCGGGCTCCCCCCGCGCCCTCCCGCACCGCTGGACCGCTCCCCTCAAGAACCGTCTCGCCACCACCGTCCCCGGCTTCGACGGCATCGGCTTCGACGCCCTCGCCCACCTCACCGCACAGGAGGCAGCACGCTCATGACGGCAATCGCCGTGCTCGGCAGTACGAACATGGATCTCGTCGCCTACGTCCCCAAGGCCCCCCGCCTCGGGGAGACCGTCACCGGGCGGGCCTTCCGCACGGTTCCCGGCGGCAAGGGCGCCAACCAGGCCGTCGCCGCCGCGCGCTCCGGCGGGGAGGTGGTGATGATCGGCGCGGTCGGGACCGACGAGTTCGGCGTACGGCTGCGCTCCGCGCTCACCGCCGACGGGATCGACACCGCGGCCCTGCGCACCGTCGAGGGCGCCAGCGGCACCGCCCACATCACCGTGGACGACGAGGGCGGCAACAGCATCATCGTCATCCCCGGCGCCAACGCCCGCGTCACCGGCCTGGAGGCGGGGGACGACGCCAGGATCGCGGCCGCCGGCTCCCTCCTCCTCCAGCTCGAACTCCCCCTCACCGCCGTCCTCGCCGGCGCCCTCGCCGCCCGCGCGCACGGCGTCCGTACGGTCCTCACCCCGGCCCCGGCCCAGCCGCTGCCTCCCGAACTCCTCGCCGCCACCGATCTGCTGGTGCCGAACGAGCACGAGGCGGCCGCCCTCACCGGCCTCACCGACCCCGGCCAGGCCGCCGAGGCCCTGCTGAACGACGTGCCCGAGGTGGTGATCACCCTCGGCGCGGCCGGAGTCCTGTACGCCGCCCGCGGCCGGGAGCCGCTGACCGTGCCCGCGCCCCGGGTCCGGGCCGTGGACACCACCGCCGCCGGGGACACGTTCGTCGGCGCCCTCGCCGTGGCTCTCGGGGAGGGCCGGCCGATGCCCGAGGCGCTGCGCTGGGCCTCGGCGGCGGCCGCGCTGTCCGTCCAGCGCCCCGGCGCCCAGGACTCGATGCCGACCCGCACCGAAACCGACACCGCGGCCGCTGCCCTGGCCGGGCCTCCCACGGAACCCACCCTGCCCCCGGGCCCTGCTCACCCGGGCCGCACACCCGGACCCCAGCCCGAGGCCACCCCCGGAGCCACCGCGTGAGCCCCGAGGCGCACACCCGCCCCCCGGCCGGCGGGCGGCCGGGGCGGGGGCCGCCG
>NZ_JARAYQ010000050.1:0-1754 GCF_033794505.1 Streptomyces sp. MB09-01
CCCCCTCCACCGTCCCCTCGGTCCAGCCGGCCGTCGCCACCTCCACCGGCAACACCCGCGTGACGACCACGGGCTCGGGCACGGCCACGACCGCGACGACGGCCACCGGCTCCCTCGCCCACACCGGCGCGGGCTCCTCCACCGGCCTGTACGCCGGCCTCGCAGCCGCCCTGGTCGTGCTCGGCGCGGCCGCCGCCTGGCTCGGTCGCCGCCGCCGCGGCAGCCTGTCCGCCTGATCCACACTCCGTACGCAGGAGCGCCCCGCCCGGTCCGACCGGGCGGGGCGCTTCGCGTTGCGGCGGAGGCAGATGCGGGCGGTCAGCCGTCGGCGGGCGTGCGCCGGCGGGTCAGCACGCGGGTGGTGGAGCCGTCGTCCTCCCGGACGTCCCGGACGTGCGTGAAGCCGATGCGGTTCAGCAGGCCCAGGGAGGCCGTGTTGGCGGCGGCCACGGTGGCGTGCACCTCGGTCAGACCGAGGGAGGCGAAGGCGTACGCGACGATCGCCTCCGCGATCTCGGTGCCGAGGCCCGCTCCCCAGGCCTCCGGGGCGAGGGCGTAGATGATCTCGTGTCCGTCGACCTCGTCGGTCCGCTTGATCTCGGCGTGCCCGATCAGCTCGCCCTCGCGCCGCACGGCCCAGACGTCGAAGAGGTCCTCGGCATAGACCTTCGTGAAGACCCGCCCGAAGAGGGCCCGGTCCTCGGCCTCCGCGGCGGGGCCGTCCCCCATCCACCGGGACACCCGGGTGTCCTGGAAGAGCGCCACGAAGCGTTCCTCGTCCTCGGGGACGTACGGGTCGAGGAGCAGGCGTCCGGTGCGCAGAACGGGAGTCACGCGCGGCGACGCTACCCGCTCCGACCGGGAGGTTCACCGGGTTTTCGGGCCCGCCCCCGGGGAATGACGGGCCGTCCGCTCGCGCAGGGCCCGGAAACGACCGAGCGCCCCCTCCCGTCGGAACGGGAAGGGGCGCTCGGCGCCGGACGGGAGGCTTCGCCCCCGCCCGTGAGCGGTAGGCCATGTCGGACTCGAACCGACAACCAACGGATTAAAAGTCCGCTGCTCTGCCAATTGAGCTAATGGCCCTCCGGGTGCTCACCCCAGAGCATAGCCGGACCGCGCCGGTCAGCCGATCGGGTATCGACCGACCGGCCTGTCGCCGTCAGTTCACCGGCTCAGGCCGGGGGTACCCCGGCCCCGTCATGCCGGCTATGGCGAGCGGGCCCGAGGTGCTGAACTCGACGGCCCGCCGTGGGCCGGCCCCGACGTCTCGTGACGGCTCGTCATCTTCCAGCAGTCCCCTCCGGAACCGAGAAAGGGCCCGTACGACACCGGGTGTCGTACGGGCCCTTCTCAGGGGTTCAGCTCAGCTGCGGTCAGCCGTTGCGCTTCCAGCGCGGCTTGTCGTCGCGGCGGCCGCCGAAGCCGCCGGTGGAACCGGAGCCGGACGGACGGTGGTCGTCGCGGCGGCCGTACGGACGGTCGCCGGCGCCGCCGGAGCGGAAGCCACCGGAGGGACGGTCGTCACGACGGTCGCGGTTGAACGGACGGTCGCCGCCGGAGCGGAAGCCGCCGGAGGCGCGGTCGTCACGGTTGTACGTGCCGTTGCCCGTGGCCGGACGGTCGCCACCGGAGCGGAAGCCACCCGACGGACGGTCGTCGCGACGGAAGCCGCCACGCTCGCCACCGCGGTCGTCGCGGTTGAAGCCACCCGAGGGACGGTCGTCGCGACGGAAGCCACCACCGGACGGACGGTC
>NZ_JARAYQ010000050.1:1851-38733 GCF_033794505.1 Streptomyces sp. MB09-01
GTCGCCACCGGAGCGGAAGCCACCCGACGGACGGTCGTCACGGCGGAAGCCGCCACGCTCGCCACCACGGTCGCCACCGCGGTCGTCGCGGTTGAAGCCACCCGAGGGACGGTCGTCGCGACGGAAGCCACCACCGGACGGACGGTCGCCACCGGAGCGGAAGCCACCCGACGGACGGTCGTCACGGCGGAAGCCGCCACGCTCGCCACCACGGTCGCCACCGCGGTCGTCGCGGTTGAAGCCACCGGACGGACGGCCGCCGCGGTCGCCGCGGTCGCCACCACGGAAGCCGCCACGGTCGCCACCGCGGTCACCGCGGTTGTCGCGACGCTCGAAGTTGCCGCGGTCGTCGCGCTGGGCGCGCTGCTCCTCGCGGCGCTCCTGCGCGGCCAGCTCGGCGGCAGCGGCGGCAGCAGCAGCCGCGACCTCGGCCTCGGCGGCCTCGGCCACCTCGGCGACAGCGGCCTCCGGGTCCTCGCCGCGCTCACGGGCGGAGCGGGCGACCAGGCGGTCGGCCTCCTCGCGGAGCTCGACGGCACGGCGCGACAGGCGCTCCAGCTGCTTGGTGAGCTCGGCGACCTCGCGCTCGGCCTGCTTGGCGGCATTGTTCGCGGAGTCGGCCTGGACCTCGGTCAGCGAACGGGCACCGGTGATCTCGGCGACCTCCGGCTCGAAGGCGCCGGCGCCCTGGACGATGTGGCGCGAGGCGTCGACGCCCGCATCCTCCATCAGGCGGAAGATCTGGCGGCGCTGGTGCGGCAGGGCGAGGGAGACCACGACGCCCGACTTGCCGGCACGGGCGGTACGGCCCGAACGGTGCAGGTAGTCCTTGTGGTCGCCGGCCGGGTCCACGTTCAGGACCAGGTCGATGCCGTCGACGTGGATGCCGCGGGCGGCGACGTCGGTCGCGACGAGCGCGTTGACGTAGCCGTCCTTGAAGTCGGCGAGGACGCGGGTACGGGCACCCTGCGTCATGCCGCCGTGCAGCGCGTCGGCCTTCACGCCGGCCTCGACGAGCTGCTCGGCGATGCGGTCGGCGCCCAGCTGGGTGCGGACGAAGATGATGGTGCGGCCCTTGCGGGCGGCGATGGCGGCCGTGACCGGCGCCTTGTCCTTCGGCTTCACGACGAGGACGTGGTGCGTCATGGTCGTCACATTGCCCTGGGCGCTGTCGACCTCGTGCGTGACGGGGTTGGACAGGTAGCGCTTGACCAGGGTGCCGATCTCGTTCTCCATGGTGGCGGAGAAGAGCATGCGCTGACCGCCGCCGGGGATCTGGTCGAGCAGCTCGGTGACCTCGGGCAGGAAGCCCAGGTCGGCCATCTGGTCGGCCTCGTCGAGGACGGCGATCTTGACGTTCTCGAGGGAGCAGGCGCCGCGGTTGATGATGTCGCGCAGACGGCCCGGGGTGGCGACGAGGACGTCGACACCGCGCTCCAGAGCGTAGATCTGGTTGCTCATGGAGGTGCCGCCGCAGACGACCTTCATCTTCAGGCCGAGCACGTCGCCGTAGGGCTGGAGGGCGTCCGCGACCTGCATCGCGAGCTCACGGGTCGGCGTGAGGATGATCGCGCGGGGCTTCTTCTTCTCGGTGTGGCCGCCGGCCAGGGAGGCCAGGGTCGGCAGACCGAAGGAGAGGGTCTTGCCGGAGCCGGTGCGGCCACGGCCGAGGATGTCCTTGCCGGCCAGGGCGTCCGGGATGGTCGCGGCCTGGATCGGGAAGGGGGCGGTGACGCCGTTCTGGGCGAGCTTGCGCACGATGCCGTCCGGCAGACCGAGGTCTCCGAAGGTGATCGAGGGCTCGGCGTCGGCGTGGTCGTCACCGTCGAAGTCGGTGTCGGTGTCGATGGAGTCCTCGATGGACTCACCGTTCGTCACGTCGGCCTCAAGGGCCTCGATGATCTCGTCGGCCTCTGCGGCCTCGATGGCCTCGGTGACCACAAGGGCCTCGGCGTCGACGATCTCGTTGGAGTCGTTCTCGGGCATGACGGAACGGTCAGAACTGGAAATGGACATGCGAAATGCGAAACCTTCCGGAGTCTCGGCACGCGCCCAAACTCCGTGAATCGCAAATCGACCGCCTCAATGCGGTCAGCCACGGCTAGGGAGAGTACGCGCCACACGGCGCTCTTCGGATTCGGCGCCGGGCAATGGGATCAAACGATCTATAACCATACGCACCCTCCCCGGGGTCTGGCAAGTCACTCCGATCGAAAGGCCTCTGACCTGCGAAGACGTCCTGTCCCTGCACAGCCCGCCCGACCCCGGAACCCGCTGCGGACCCTACGGCTGCGGCGCCGGCTGGGTCGTGGGCTCGGGCTGCGGACTCGGCGGCTCCGGCGTGGGTTCCGTCACAGGGGGAGTCGTGGCCGGCGGCTGCGGGGTCGGGGTGGCCGGCGGCTGCCCACCCCCGGAGCCGCCCGATCCGCCAGAGCCGCCGGAGGCCCCGGAGCCACCCGATCCGGCGGAGCCGCCCGGACCGCCCGCCGGGGGTTCCTGCGGGCCCTGGCCGCCCGCTCCGCCGCCCGGCCCCGCCGACGGCACGGGGACGCCCGGCTGACCGCTCGGCGCGCCCGGACTGGGCGAGGCCCCGGTCGCGCCGGAGGCCTTGCCGTCCTCCTTGGGCTTGCCGCCCTGGGTCCCCGTCCCGTCCTTCATTCCATGCCCGTTGCCGTGCACCCCGGAACCCCGCCCGGAGGACGCGCCCGCCTCGGCGCCGGCCCGGCGGTCCGCCGAGGAGGAGGGACCGGGCTGCGCCGCGTCCTCGCCGACACTCATGCAGCCGGCCGTCGCCGCGACCGCGAGCGCGGTGACGGCCAGTCGGAGGGAAGCGGACAACTGGCGCACGGGGGCACCTCCGGAGCCTGAGGGTGAGAGTCCGCATGAGCGGGTCAATGTGCCCAACTCCCTTTGACCCGCAAGGGACACGCCCTCAGCCGAACAGCCGCTCCGCCACCTGCGACCCGAGGCGCACCGCGCCCAGCCCGACCAGCACCGACAGCACCGCGTTCGCCGCCGCCAGGAACCCCCGGCCGCGCTCGGCCAGCCGCAGCGTCTCGTACGAGAACGTCGAGTACGTGCTCAGCGCCCCGCACAGCCCCGTCCCCAGCAGCAGCTGCAGCCGCGAGGAGGACGCCCCCGCCAGCAGAGCGCCGGTCAGGAACCCGATCAGCAGGCAGGCCGCCGCATTGACCACGAAGGTGCCCCACGGGAAGAGGGAATCGCGCCGCGCCTGGACCGCACGGTCCGTCAGATAGCGCAAGGGCGCCCCGACGACCGCGCCCGCCACCACGAGCAGCCAGTTCACCGGGCGGCCCGGCCCGGCCGCCGGCCGCCGCCGTCCCCGACCGCGAGCCGGGTGACCGAGGCCGCCGCCCACACCGCGCCCAGCGCCGCGGTCACCGTGAGCCCGGCGTAGGCCAGCGCGGTCCCCGCCTCCCCCTCGTCGAGGAGCCGCGAGACGTCCACCGCGTAGGTGGAGAAGGTGGTGAAGCCGCCCAGCACGCCGACCCCGGCGAAGGGGCGCAGCAGCGGATGGGGCGAGGTCCGACCGCCCTCCCCGATCAGCACCATCAGTACGCCGATCAGCGCGCACCCGGACGTGTTGATCCAGAAGGTCGCCCACGGGAAGGCCCCGGTCCCCGCCGGCCACAGCAGGGCGATCCCGTACCGGGCGGCGGCCCCGACGGCACCGCCCGCCGCCACCGCCACGAGCACCCGGCCCTGCGGTTCGCCGCGCTGCGCGGGAACGTGCAGGTCGACGTCCGGGTCGATCGCCTCGGCCCCGGGGACCGGCCGGGTCACCCGTACCCCAGTGCGTGCAGCCGGTCGTCGTCGATCCCGAAGTGGTGGGCGATCTCGTGCACCACGGTGACCTCCGTCTCCACGACCACGCTCTCCCGGTCCTCACACATCCGGAGCGTGGGATTCCGGTAGATGGTGATCCGGTCCGGCAGCACCCCGGCGTACCACTCGCCGCGGTCCGTCAGCGGAGTGCCCTCGTACAGCCCCAGAAGCTCGGGGTCGTCGGCGGGCGGCTCGTCCTCGACGAACACCGCCACGTTGTCCATCAGCCGCGTCAGCTCCGGCGGGATCCGGTCCAGCGCCTCTGCGACGAGCTCTTCGAACTCCTCGCGCGTCATCTCCAGCACCCGGTCATTGTCCCTCCGGTGGGGGCGCCTCCCGCTTGCGGGGGAGAAACCGTTTTGGCGATAGCTCCCCGGATCCCATATGCTTCTCACGTCCCCGACGCGCTGAAGAAGTGCCCGGCGGGCCTTTAGCCCTCATCGTCTAGTGGCCCAGGACGCCGCCCTTTCAAGGCGGTAGCACGGGTTCGAATCCCGTTGGGGGTACGCATTACCGTGTGCAAGACTTGGTCTCGCACACTGCAAGGTCCTGTGGAGCAGTTGGTTAGCTCGCCACCCTGTCAAGGTGGAGGTCGCGGGTTCAAGTCCCGTCAGGATCGCTGAAGCCGGAAACGGTTTCGTGGCTGGGTAGCTCAGTTGGTACGAGCGATCGCCTGAAAAGCGATAGGTCGCCGGTTCGACCCCGGCCCCAGCCACCATCAAGAAGGCCCCGTCCATCGGACGGGGCCTTCTGTGGTCACTCCCCCTCGGCCTCCGCCGCCGTCCGCGCCCTGCGGCGCCACTGCACTACTCCGACGGCCGAAGCGCCCGCCGCGACCAGCCCGAGCAGCACCCGGTCCGGGACCGCGTCCGCCACGGAGCCGACCCACTGCTCCACGGCGAACGAGTCGTTCACGTCCAGCAGCCCGGGCAGCGCGCTCGCCCCGTCGTAGACGAGGAACAGCGCGCCCAGGGTGATGAAGAACAGCCCGGACAGGAGCGAGCTGGTGTGCAGCTCGAAGCGGCCCACCGCGAAGGCCCGCCCGCGCAGCCAGCGCCGCTTGCCCAGCTCGAACCGCTCCCACAGCAGGGCCAGCAGGAAGAGCGGCACGGCCATCCCCAGCGCGTAGACCGCCAGCAGCAGGCCACCGTAGACGGGGCTGCCGCTGACCGCCGCGACCGTCAGGACGCTGCCGAGGATCGGGCCGGCGCAGAAGCCGGCCAGCCCGTAGACCGCGCCGAGCGCGTACACCGACAGGGCGGTGGTCGGCCGGATCCGGCCCGACAGCTCCGAGATCCGCTTCGGGGCGAAGCCCAGGCCCAGGATCTGCGCGAGCCCGAGCGCGATGATCAGCCAGCCGCCGGCGAGGACGAGCTGGTCGCGGTTGCTGTGGAAGAACCGTCCGGCGTACGAGCCGGCCGCCCCCAGCGGTACGAGCGTGCTCGCGAGGCCCGCGTAGAAGATCCCGGTGCGCGCCAGCAGCCGGGAGGCGGAGTCGATCGAGTACGCGAAGAAGGCCGGCAGGAGCAGCGCGCTGCACGGGCTGAGCAGCGCGAGCAGGCCGCCCAGCAGGGCGGCCAGGTATCCGATGCCGGTCACTGCTTCGCCGCCGCGGCCTTGGCCTCGGCGATGGCGGCCGTGAAGGCGCCGAGGGGCTGGGCGCCCGCGATCGGCTTGCCGTTGAGCAGGAAGGACGGGGTGGAGGTGACGCCGATGCGGTAGCCCTCCTCCTGGTCCTTCCGCAGGGCCGCCGCGGCCCGCTCGCCGGCCATGTCCGCCTTGAAGCGCTCCAGGTCGGGGACCCCGGCCTCGCGGGCCAGCTCCTCGAGCCGGGGCCCGGCGAAGCCCTTCTCCTTCGCGCCGTCGGCGTACGCGGCCGCGTGGAAGGCGGTGAACCGGTCCTGCTGCCCGGCCGCCCAGGCGGCCTTGGCGGCGGCCTCGGAGTCGGCGCCGAAGATCGGGAAGTTGCGCCACTCGATGCGCAGGGTGCCGTCCTCGACGTACTTCTTCACCAGTTCGGGTTCGGTGTCCCGGGCGAACTTGCCGCAGTAGCCGCACTTGAAGTCGGAGTACTCGATGAGCACGACGGGCGCGTCCGGGCGGCCGAGGGCGAGCTTGTCGCCGGCCTCGCGTCGGGCCAGTGCCTTGAGTTCGGCGGCGGGGTCGGTCCGGGGCGCGGCCGTGGCGGAGGAGCCGGCGGAGCTCTTCCCGGCGGGGGCGGTGGCCTGCCAGGAGACGAGGCCGAGGGTGAGCGCGGCGACGGCGACCCCGGCGGCGTACAGGAGGGGCTTGCGGGAGGAGGAACGGGAGGAAGAAGAGGACATGCGGGTGCTCCAGTGGGGCGGGTGGCGAGGCGGACCGGTGGGGAGCGGCCCTCCTAGACCCGCATCACGGACAGCTCCACCGGGCCGGGCGCCGGCCGGTCGGGACCGCGCACGGGGACCCGTACGGGCATCGCCGCGTACGGCCGCGCCCCCTCGGGCACCGGCCGCGCCGGCGGTACGTGCGCGTGCTCGCCCCCGGCCCGGGCCGGGACGGCGGGGAGCCCGCCGTGATCGGCGGACCCGGGGGCACAGGCCGGGCCACCGCCGCCGGAGGAGGCGGCCGGGGCCGGGCTCGGGTCCACGAGCCGGACGGGTCCCGGGGCGGATCCCGGGGCGGATCCCGGGGCGGATCCCGGGGCGGATCCCGGGGCGGATCCCGGGGCGGATCCCGGGGCCGAAGCCTCCGCCCAGGCCGGCGCCTGGGCCCGTGGCAGGGCCTTCACCGAGACGGCGGCCGCCGGGCCCGCCGACGGGCCGGCCCCGCCGGGAGCGGCCGCAGCCGGGAGCACCACCGCGAGAACGGCCGCCACCAGGCCGGCCCACACCGTCAGAGCGGCGCAGGCCAATCGGTGCGGGCGGGACAAGGTGGGCTGCCTCTCATACGTACGGCCGACTGAGTCGTCCCGAAATGGTACGGGTCCGCCCGACAAATGCGTTCGCCACCCGGAGGGCCCAGGTGAGATCCTCGATCAGGTATGTCTACTTCCTTCGCCGCCCTGCAGACGCTTCTCGGTGAGATCTCCCTCCGTGACGCGCACCGCCTCGGCCGCCGCCTCGAAGGCGCCCGCCGTATCCGCAAGCCCGAGGCCAAGCAGGCCGTGCTCGACGAGATCGCCGCGGAGGCCGCGAAGGCCGCCGAGCGACTGGCCGGCCGTGCCTCGCGGATGCCGGAGGTCACGTATCCCGAGAACCTGCCCGTCAGCCAGAAGAAGGACGAGATCGCCGAGGCGATACGCGACCACCAGGTCGTGATCGTCGCCGGTGAGACCGGGTCCGGCAAGACCACGCAGATCCCCAAGATCTGCATGGAGCTGGGCCGCGGCGTCCGCGGCATGATCGGGCACACGCAGCCCCGCCGGCTCGCGGCGCGCACCGTCGCGGAGCGCATCGCCGAGGAGCTGAAGTCCGAGATCGGCCGGACCGTCGGCTGGAAGGTCCGGTTCACCGACCAGGTGGACCAGGACGCGACCTTCGTGAAGCTGATGACGGACGGCATCCTGCTCGCCGAGATCCAGACGGACCGCGAGCTGCGCGCCTACGACACGATCATCATCGACGAAGCCCACGAGCGGTCGCTGAACATCGACTTCCTGCTCGGCTACCTGGCCACGCTACTGCCGAAGCGCCCCGACCTGAAGGTCGTCATCACCTCGGCGACCATCGACCCCGAGCGCTTCTCCCGGCACTTCGGCGACGCGCCCATCGTCGAGGTCAGCGGGCGGACGTATCCGGTGGAGGTCCGCTACCGGCCCCTCCTGGAAGAGGACTCCGAGGATTCCGACCGCGACCAGATCACCGCGATCTGCGAGGCCGTGGACGAGCTCCAGTCCGAGGGCGCGGGCGACGTCCTGGTCTTCCTCTCCGGCGAGCGCGAGATCCGCGACACGGCGGACGCCCTGAACAAACGGAACCTCCGCTTCACCGAGGTGCTCCCCCTCTACGCGCGCCTCTCGCACGCCGAGCAGCACCGCGTCTTCCAGCAGCACACCGGCCGCCGGATCGTCCTCGCCACGAACGTCGCCGAGACCTCCCTGACCGTCCCGGGCATCAAGTACGTGATCGACCCGGGCACCGCCCGGATCTCCCGCTACAGCCACCGCACCAAGGTCCAGCGCCTGCCGATCGAGCGGATCTCGCAGGCCAGCGCCAACCAGCGCAAGGGCCGCTGCGGCCGTACCTCCGACGGCATCTGCATCCGGCTGTACTCCGAGGACGACTTCAACGCCCGCCCGGAGTTCACCGACGCCGAGATCCTGCGCACGAACCTGGCCTCCGTCATCCTCCAGATGACCGCGGCCGGCCTCGGCGAGATCGAGAAGTTCCCCTTCATCGACCCGCCGGACCACCGCAACATCCGCGACGGCGTGCAGCTCCTCCAGGAGCTCGGGGCGCTCGACCCGGCCGAGAAGGATCCCAAGAAGCGGCTCACCCCGATGGGCCGCCAGCTCTCCCAGCTCCCGGTGGACCCCCGCCTCGCCCGCATGGTCATCGAGGCCGACAAGAACAACTGCGTCCGCGAGGTCATGGTCATCGCGGCGGCCCTGTCCATCCAGGACCCGCGCGAGCGGCCCTCGGACAAGCAGACGCAGGCCGACCAGAACCACGCCCGCTTCAAGGACGAGACCAGCGACTTCCTCTCGTACCTGAACATGTGGCGCTACGTCCGCGAGCAGCAGAAGGAGCGCGGCTCCTCCTCGTTCCGCCGGATGTGCAAGCAGGAGTACCTGAACTTCCTGCGCATCCGCGAGTGGCAGGACATCTACTCGCAGCTGCGCACGGTCGCCAAGACCATGGGCATCCACGTCAACGAGGCCGATGCCCCCGAGCAGGTCATCCACGTCTCGCTGCTGGCCGGCCTGCTGTCCCACATCGGGCTCAAGGACACCGACAAGAACGAGTACCTCGGGGCCCGGTCGGCGAAGTTCGCGATCTTCCCGGGCTCCTCGCTCTTCAAGAAGCAGCCGAAGTTCGTGATGTCGGCCGAGCTGGTGGAGACCTCGCGGCTGTGGGCCCGGGTGAACGCCAAGGTGGAGCCCGAGTGGGTGGAGCCGCTGGCCCAGCACCTGATCAAGCGCACGTACAGCGAGCCGCACTGGGAGAAGGACCAGGCGGCCGTGATGGCGTACGAGAAGGTCACGCTGTACGGCGTCCCGATCGTCGCCCAGCGGAAGATCAACTACGGCCGGATCGACCCCGAGGTCTCGCGCGAGCTGTTCATCCGCAACGCGCTGGTCGAGGGCGACTGGCGCACCCACCACAAGTTCTACGCCGACAACCGCAAGCTCCTCACCGAGGTGGAGGAGCTGGAGAACCGGGCCCGGCGCCGCGACATCGTGGTGGACGACGAGACCCTCTTCGACTTCTACGACCAGAAGATCCCGCCGCACGTGGTCTCCGGGGCGCACTTCGACTCCTGGTGGAAGCACAAGAAGCGCGAGGAGCCCGAACTCCTCGACTTCGAGCGGGAGATGCTGCTGACCGAGAAGGCGGCCGGGGTCACCAAGGCCGACTACCCGGACTCCTGGCGGCAGGGCCAGCTGAAGTTCCGGGTGACCTACCAGTTCGAGCCGGGCGCGGACGCGGACGGCGTGACCGTCCACATCCCGCTCCAGGTGCTCAACCAGGTCACCGACGAGGGCTTCGACTGGCAGATCCCGGGCCTGCGCGAGGAGGTCGTCACCGAGCTGATCCGCTCGCTGCCGAAGCCGATCCGCCGGCACTACGTGCCCGCGCCGAACTTCGCGACCCGCTTCCTGGACACGGCGGTGCCCCTGCAGGAGCCGCTGCCCGTCACGCTGGCGCGCGAGCTCCAGCGGATGGTCGGAGTCCCGGTCTCGGCCGAGGACTTCGACCTCGGCCGGATCCCGGACCACCTGAAGATCACCTTCCGGATCGTCGACGAGCGACGCAAGAACCTCGCCGAGGACAAGGACCTGGAGGCGCTGCGGCTGAAGCTGAAGCCGAAGGCCCGCCAGGCCCTGTCCAAGGCCGCCGCGGCCACCGCCGAACGGGCGGGCGGGGAGTCGGTGGAGCGGACCGGGCTGACCGACTGGACCATCGGCACGCTGACCCGGGTCTTCGAGACCCGGCGGGCCGGCCAGCCGGTGAAGGCCTACCCCGCGCTGGTCGACGAGGGCGCGACCGTGTCCGTACGGCTCTTCGACACCGAGGCCGAGCAGCAGCAGGCGATGTGGCTGGGCACCCGGCGCCTCATCCTGCTGAACATCCCGGTGAACCCCGCGAAGTTCGCCTCGGACCACCTGAGCAACCAGCAGAAGCTCGCCCTGTCCAGGAACCCGCACGGCTCCATCCAGGCGCTGTTCGACGACTGCGCGACCGCGGCGACGGACAAGCTGATCGCGGACCACGGCGGCCCCGCGTGGGACGAGGCGGGCTTCCACAGGCTCTACGAGGCGGTCCGCGCCGACCTCGTGGACACGACCGTGCGGACGGTGAGCCAGGTCCAGCAGGTGCTGGCCGCCTGGCAGGCCTGTGAGCGCCGTCTGAAGGCCACGAGCAGCCTCGCCCTGGTCGCCAACATCCAGGACGTCAAGGCGCAGCTGGCGGCCCTCATGCCGGCCGGCTTCGTCACGCTCACCGGGCTGCGCAGGCTGCCGGACCTGATGCGCTACCTGGTGGCGGCGGACCGGCGGCTCCAGCAGATGCCCACGGGCGTCCAGCGCGACACCACGCGCATGGAGAAGGTCCACGAGATGCAGGACGAGTACGCGTGGCTGCTTGAGCAGCTGCCGAAGGGACGGCCGGTGCCGGCGACGGTCACCGACATCCGCTGGATGATCGAGGAGCTGCGGGTCAGCTACTTCGCGCACGCCCTCGGGACGGCGTACCCGATCTCCGACAAGCGGATCGTGAAGGCGGTGGATGCGGCGGCCCCGTGACCGGCCGGGTGCTCCGGTTCGACGGCACCCCCTGAGCTGCGGTACAGTCTGATTCGCAGCCGCCGAGCGGCAGCAAATCAAGGACCTGTGGAGCAGTTGGTTAGCTCGCCACCCTGTCAAGGTGGAGGTCGCGGGTTCAAGTCCCGTCAGGTTCGCAGAAACGTCAGGGCCCGCATCCCCCAGGGGATGCGGGCCCTGACGCGTTGGCGGGCCAACACCCGCCGCCTCGGGGCGTTGGGGCCCGCCCGAGGGCGTCCGAGGGCGGTACGAGGCCCGTGGGCCGCCCGCGTCGCCGGTGGGCCCGCCCGGGGCCCCCGCGGCCCGTCCACGGCTCCCGTCCACGTCACCACCTCCGCAAGCCCCCGGACCTGCGGCGGACGTCCCGTGGAATGCGCCCGGCCACCGCAACTGCGGCGGTCGCACAGAATCCCCCGTTCGCATGATGCGCACCGCACGGAACGTCCCCTTTACGGGTGCATTACCGGATGTACAAGAGTGATCATCTGTGACGGGAGTCACCGTACGAGTTTTTGAAACTCCTACTTTTATCGCATCCCTACGCCCGCTCGATTTAATATGTGCAATGGCACCCCCCTTGCAGGGGCCCGCGCGGCCGTCCTGCACCGCCCTGACCTGGGCATAAAAAAGATCGCGCTGGACCCGGCGGAGTCCAGCGCGATCGGACGACCGGAACCTGTTGGGGCAGGCTCCGTCGCATGAAGCTATGTGGGTTTCATCGGATTGGGGGACCCGATATAGACCCGTTAAAGCGGGGTGTTTACGCGACCTCAGGCCTCGCTGCGCTGCTGCGGAATTCCCGCGAGCAGTGCGCGAACCTCGGCCTCGCGGTATCGGCGGTGTCCACCCAGGGTGCGGATGGACGTGAGCTTGCCAGCCTTGGCCCAGCGGGTGACCGTCTTCGGGTCCACGCGGAACATCGTGGCAACCTCAGCCGGGGTCAGCAGCGGCTCGGCATCAGGGGTGCGAGCGGTCATGAGCGGCCTCCTCGGGAGAACCGAACCATCTCGGTTCTTTCCTCTAAATTCTGCACCTTGGCCCGCGTTGCCCGAAATGGACATACGCGGGCCGAGTCGGTTATAGGACGAACGGCTTGTCCTCGGCACTACAACTACACCATCCGTCCAGCCTCGACGGCCAAACCGACGGAATTGCCCTCCGAGGTGTTCATCAGCGGCGGAAGCCGATGGACCGTCCCATAACGGACAGTCACCCCACTGTGACGATCAGTCACAGAGCGATCAGGAGCCGTCAGACCCCCCGTAGAGCGCAATGCCGAGCATTCCGCCCTTAGTTGGGCGGAAGGAACCCTCCCCGGACTCCTTGTCCTATTTTGGCACGAGGGTAGGGGAAGGGCGCAAGGGTGTAGTTAGTGCGGTCCGTCACGCTTGGGCCAATGGCCCGTATCGGGACGTAGGTCCTGGCACTACGTCCCAAATCTCACGATCAGGGCTCTGATCAGCCAGTATTGGCCAATCGACCCATACGCCACAGTACGTACGCGACCCCGGGGTGCGAAAAAAGCCACACAGACCACTTTCGGCCTAATTCGCGAAAAGTCGCTCGCGGACCGCCCGCCACCGCTCCGCCAGCTCCCCGTACGCCTCGGAAGCCCCCTCCGTGTCGCCGGCCCGCAGGGCCGCGATCCCCGCCGCCAGCTCCCCGGCCGACCGGTCGGCCGCCAGCCGGTCGGCCGGCAACGCGTGCAGCAGTCCCCCGTAGTCCAGTTCGACCATCGACCTCGGGTGGAACTCCTCCAGCCAGCTCCCGACCTCCACCAGCCCCTCGGCGAGCATTCCGTACCCCTCCGCGTCGCGCAGGGTCCGCAGCGCCCGGGCCAGCCGCCGCCGCGCCTGCACCATCGGCGTCCGGTAGCGCAGCCGCTCGCCCGGGACGTACTCGCGCTCCTCGTCGGCCACCAGTACGAACCAGCGCAGCGGAATCTGCCACACGCCCGTCCGGATCCACGGGCGCGCCTCCGGGTTCCGCTCGCGCCAGCGCTCGTACTCCTCGGCCGCCCGCCGGCGCGTCCCCGGCGGGAGCGCCGCGTCCAGCACGGGAAGCGGGAACGACGCGACCAGCTCCTCGAGCGCCAGCCAGCCGCGGAGCCGGGTGCGCCACGGGCAGACCAGCAGCACCCCGTCCACCTCCGCCGTGAAGGCGTCCGCGCTCTCGTGCGCCGGCACCCCCACCACGGGGACCCGTACCAAGTCGGTGAGCGACTTGCGCAGTTCGTCCTGGGCGGTCGGAGTCACCCCGCGCCGGGCGTAGGCGGCCCAGTGCGTGCGCTCCGGCTCCGCGAAGGCGGCCAGGGGCTCGTAGACGCGCAGGTAGGAGGCGTACGGGACGGTCGGCGCCGAGCGCGCGGACGGCAGCAGGGGATCGGGGGATTCGCTCACGCTCTCGTACTCCCCTCTTTGAGGGTCAGGTTCACCTCCGGGGCGCGCTCGGCCCGGCCCGGGGCGCCCCGTACTCCGAGTGTGTTCCGATCCCCGGACAGGACGCCTATGCGGGGCCCGCAGGTCTTACGCTGCTCCCAGCACGCCCTCCCCCACCCGCAGGGCGGGCGTCTTTCCGCCGCATCTCTTCCATGGGAGTCACCACCGTGACCGAAATGACCGACGGCGTCCTGCACACCCTGTTCCGCACGGAACAGGGCGGCCACGAGCAAGTCGTGCTGTGCCAGGACCGAGCCTCCGGCCTGAAGGCCGTCATCGCGATCCACTCCACCGCCCTGGGCCCGGCCCTCGGCGGTACGCGCTTCCACGCGTACGCCTCGGACGAGGAGGCCGTCCTCGACGCGCTGAACCTCTCGCGCGGCATGTCGTACAAGAACGCCCTCGCCGGTCTCGACCTCGGCGGCGGCAAGGCCGTCATCATCGGCGACCCGGACGTCATCAAGAGCGAGGAACTCCTCCAGGCCTACGGCCGGTTCGTGGAGTCCCTCGGCGGCCGCTACGTGACCGCCTGCGACGTCGGCACCTACGTGGCCGACATGGACGTCGTGGCCCGCGAGACCCGCTGGGCGACCGGCCGCTCCCCCGAGAACGGCGGCGCGGGCGACTCCTCGGTCCTCACCGCCTTCGGCGTCTTCCAGGGCATGCGCGCCAGCGCCCAGCACCAGTGGGGCGACCCGACCCTGCGCGACCGCAAGGTCGCCGTGGCCGGCGTCGGCAAGGTCGGCCACTACCTGGTCGAGCACCTGCTGGAGGACGGCGCCCAGGTCGTGATCACGGATGTGCGCGAGGAGTCGGTGCGCCGGATCCTCGACAAGCACCCGGGCAGGGTCACCGCGGTCGCCGACACGGGCGCGCTCATCCGCGTCGAGGGCCTGGACATCTACGCCCCCTGCGCGCTCGGCGGCGCCCTGAACGACGAGACGGTCCCCGCCCTCACGGCCAAGGTCGTCTGCGGTGCGGCGAACAACCAGCTCGCGCACCCGGGCATCGAGAAGGATCTCGCGGACCGCGGCATCCTCTACGCGCCCGACTACGTGGTCAACGCCGGCGGCGTCATCCAGGTCGCCGACGAGCTGCACGGCTTCGACTTCGACCGCTGCAAGGCCAAGGCCACGAAGATCTTCGACACCACGCTCGAAATCTTTGCTCGCGCGAAGGCGGACGGCATTCCGCCGGCTGCCGCTGCCGACCGGATCGCCGAGCAGCGGATGGCGGACGCCCGCGCCGCCCGCGCGCTCTAGGCCCCTGGCGGACCTCTGAAGGCACCCGCCGGGGTGCGGCGAGACGGAACTCACTGCACTTCGGCGGGTCGCCCGCCGGGAAAAGGTTAAAATCGCAGCTGACCAGCGAGGACGGGGCGCCTTGTTGGTTCTGCACCGGGGCGCGTCATGCGGGCGGCGTACCGTATGGCCGCGGAAGCAGGTACCGTTAAACCCCTACGGACGGTCTCTCCACGGAGAGCCCGCTCCGAACCATGAACGCGTGTCAGACTCTGGGGCCGTCGAGCCCCGTCACCGAGGGGGTCGAGCCATGGGGCGCGGCCGGGCAAAGGCCAAGCAGACGAAGGTCGCCCGCCAGCTGAAGTACAGCAGCGGCGGGACTGACTTGTCGCGTCTGGCCAACGAGCTGGGCGCATCGACCGCGGAACCGCTGCCTGTCAGCGAGCCGGTCGAGGTAGACGACGACGAGCTGGACGAGGACGACCCGTACGCTCGGTACGCGGAGCTCTACAACCGCGATGACGACGACGAGGACGAAGAGTCCGGTCCGTCGGCGCACCGTCGCGGGGCTTGACGCGCGGATCCTTCTGCAGAGCAGGTCTGCGTCAGCTGACGAAACATCGAAACCCGGTCCAGGGCATTGCCCCGGACCGGGTTTCCGTGCTGCTCAGCCCGCGTAGGACCCGGTCAGCGTCGCGCCCTCGGTGTGGTCGCCCCGGTCCAGGATCTCGCCGGCGACCCAGGCATCGACGCCCCGGTCGGCCAGCGCGGTCAGGGCCACGTCCACCGACTCCTGCGGGACCACGGCCATCATGCCGACGCCCATGTTCAGGGTCTTCTCCAGCTCCAGCTGCTCCACCTGCCCGGCCTTGCCGACCAGGTCGAAGACCGCGCCGGGGGTCCAGGTCGAACGGTCGACCGTGGCGTGCAGGTGGTCCGGGACGACCCGGGCCAGGTTCGCCGCGAGGCCGCCGCCGGTGATGTGCGAGTAGGCGTGCACCTCGGCCGTCCGGGTGAGTGCCATGCAGTCGAGCGAGTAGATCTTGGTGGGCTCCAGGAGCTCCTCGCCCAGGGTGCGGCCGAGATCCTCGACGTGCTGGTCCAGGGACATCCCGGCCCGGTCGAAGAGGACGTGCCGGACGAGCGAGTACCCGTTCGAGTGAAGGCCGGACGATGCCATCGCGATGACGGCGTCACCCGTACGGATGCGATCCGCGCCGAGCAGCCGGTCGTACTCCACGACACCGGTGCCGGCGCCCGCCACGTCGAAGTCGTCCGGGCCCAGCAGGCCGGGGTGCTCGGCGGTCTCGCCGCCCACCAGGGCGCAGCCGGCGAGGACGCAGCCCTCGGCGATGCCCTTGACGATGGCCGCGACCCGCTCGGGGTGGACCTTGCCCACGCAGATGTAGTCGGTCATGAAGAGCGGCTCGGCGCCGCAGACGACGATGTCGTCCATGACCATCGCGACCAGGTCGTGGCCGATGGTGTCGTACACGCCGAGCTGACGGGCGATGTCCACCTTGGTGCCGACGCCGTCGGTGGCCGAGGCGAGCAGCGGGCGCTCGTAGCGCTTGAGGGCGGAGGCGTCGAAGAGGCCGGCGAAGCCGCCGAGGCCGCCGAGGACCTCGGGGCGCTGCGTCTTCTTCACCCACTCCTTCATCAGCTCGACTGCGCGGTCGCCCGCTTCGATGTCCACGCCTGCGGCTGCGTAGCTGGCACCGGTGGTCTTCTCTGTCATGACAGGAGAGAGCTTTCGTGTCGTTACTGCGTGTGGTGCTGGGCCCCCGGAGAAGCCTCGAAGAACGGGCCCAGCGCAGGTTGAGCAGGCCAAACCGAAGAACGCTTACGGCCGCCGGAGCGCGTCGGCGGCGTCCGTGCCGCCCGCGAGCTCGGTCTCCAGGAGCTGCTTGCCCAGGAGCTGCGGGTCGGGCAGCTCCATCGGGTACTCGCCGTCGAAGCAGGCACGGCAGAGGTTGGGCTTCTGGATGGTGGTCGCCTCGATCATCGCGTCGAGCGAGATGTAGGAGAGCGAGTCCGCGCCGAGCGACGTGGCGATCTCGTCGACCGACATGCCGTTGGCGATCAGCTCGGCCCGGGTGGCGAAGTCGATGCCGAAGAAGCACGGCCACTTCACCGGCGGCGAGGAGATCCGGATGTGGACCTCCGCCGCGCCGGCCTCGCGGAGCATCTTGACCAGGGCGCGCTGGGTGTTGCCGCGGACGATCGAGTCGTCGACGACCACCAGGCGCTTGCCCCGGATGACTTCCTTGAGGGGGTTGAGCTTCAGACGGATGCCGAGCTGGCGGATCGTCTGCGAGGGCTGGATGAAGGTCCGGCCGACGTAGGCGTTCTTGACCAGGCCGGAGCCGTACGGGATCCCGCTGGCCTCGGCGTATCCGACGGCGGCGGGCGTGCCGGATTCCGGCGTCGCTATCACCAGGTCGGCGTCGACCGGGGCTTCCTTGGCCAGGCGCCGGCCCATCTCGACACGCGAGAGGTAGACGTTCCGGCCGGCGATGTCGGTGTCAGGGCGCGCCAGGTAGACGTACTCGAAGACACAGCCCTTGGGCTTCGCTTCCGCGAATCGAGAGGTCCGGAGACCGTTCTCGTCGATCGCGATGAGCTCGCCCGGCTCGACCTCGCGGACGAAGCTGGCGCCGCAGATGTCGAGGGCGGCGGTCTCGCTCGCGACCACCCAGCCGCGTTCCAGGCGGCCGAGGACCAGCGGGCGGATGCCCTGCGGGTCACGCGCGGTGTAGAGGGTTCCCTCGTCCATGAAGACGAGCGAGAAGGCGCCCTTGACCTTCGGGAGGACCTTGGTGGCCGACTCCTCGATCGTCAGGGGCTTGCCGTCCTCGTCGGTCTGCCCCGCGAGCAGGGCGGTGACCAGGTCGGTGTCATTGGTGGCGGCCACCTGGGTGGCACGGCCGTCCTGACGGGGGAGGTCGGCGACCATCTCGGCGAGCTCGGCGGTGTTCACCAGGTTGCCGTTGTGACCCAGGGCGATCGAGCCGTGGGCGGTCGCGCGGAAAGTGGGCTGCGCGTTCTCCCAGACGGAGGCCCCGGTGGTCGAATAGCGGGCGTGACCGACCGCGATATGACCTTGGAGCGAGCCGAGAGAGGTTTCGTCGAAGACTTGGGAAACTAGGCCCATGTCTTTGAAGACGAGGATCTGGGAACCGTTGCTCACAGCGATTCCCGCGGACTCTTGTCCGCGGTGCTGCAGTGCATACAGTCCGAAGTAGGTGAGCTTGGCGACCTCTTCACCCGGAGCCCAGACACCGAAGACGCCGCAAGCGTCCTGGGGGCCCTTTTCGCCGGGGAGCAGGTCGTGGTTGAGTCGTCCATCACCACGAGGCACGCTTCCGAGTGTAGGCGAGATCGACCACTGGTCCGAATTGGGGACGGCCGGGAAATGTCACAGCACAGAGGGTGACGGCACGCCTCCGTCTCGGTATTCGGATCACCTTGTTGACATGTACGAAGGCATTCGTACAGGCTCTCGGTCCATGCAGCCTCTCGGTGACCGCACCGTCACCCTCGTCGAGCGCCGCCACGTAGACCTGGTCCGTGTCGCGAGCGCCATCTGTCGCTGTTCCGCGTAGCCACAACTCTTCCTCGCCTTTTCCCCTTTCCGCTCCGCCCCGCCCCGCTCCGCCGTGCCGCGCCCCGTCCCGCGCCCCGCCCGGAGCCGGCCCGCGGACCGTGCCCTGGAGTACCTGTGTCTTCGTACGAGAACGAGCTGTCCCGTCGTGCCTTCGGAGGCGCCGTCGGCGTGACCGCGGCCGCCGCCGCCGTGGCGCTGGGCGCCGCCCCCGCCCAGGCCGCCGAGGGCGCCGGCGCCCAAGCCGCGGGCCCCCAGGAGCGGGAGTTCCGGGCCGCTCGCGGCCGGCGGGGCCGCAGGCCCAACATCCTGTTCATCCTGGGTGACGACCTGGGCTGGGCCGACCTCTCCGCGTACGGCTCCCCGCACATCAAGACCCCGAACCTCGACCGGCTGGCCCGCCAGGGCGTCCGGTTCACCGACGCCTACTCGGGCTCCGCGACCTGCTCGCCGACCCGTTTCAGCCTCTACACGGGGCGCTACCCGGGCCGCACCAAGGGCGGCCTGGCCGAGCCGATCGCCGACAAGTCCGCGGGCCTCGACCCCACGCATCCGACGCTGGCCTCGCTCCTGAAGGGAGCCGGCTACGCCACCGCCCTGATCGGCAAGTGGCACGCGGGCTACCTGCCCGACCACAGCCCGACCAGGTCCGGCTGGGACGAGTTCTTCGGCAACTTCGGCGGGGCCCTGGAGTACTACTCCAAGCTGGGCCCGGGCGGCGAGTACGACCTCTACGAGGGTGACGCCGAGTACAAGGACCTGCGCTACTACACGCGGATCATCACCGAGCGGGCGAGCGAGTACGTCTCCCGCGACCACCACGGCAAGCCGTGGCTGCTGAACCTCAACTTCACCACCCCGCACTGGCCGTGGATCGCCGACGGGGACACCGCGGAGAGCGCCGAGATCGTCCGGCGGATCAAGGCGGGCGACGGCCGGGCCCTGTGGCACCAGGACGGCGGCTCGGTCGAGAAGTACAAGCAGATGGTCGAGGACCTCGACCGCTCGGTCGGCGAGGTCCTGAAGGCGCTGAAGCGCTCCGGCCAGGAGGACGACACCCTGGTCGTCTTCTCCAGCGACAACGGCGGCGAGCGCTTCTCGTACAACTGGCCGCTGTCCGGAAACAAGGCCTCCCTGCAGGAGGGCGGGATCCGGGTGCCGAACATCGCCCGCTGGCCCGCCCGGCTGGACGGCGGCCAGGTCAGCCACGTGCCCGTGTTCAGCCCGGACTGGACGGCGACGCTGCTGGAGGTGGCCGGGGCGCGGCCGGACCGGGCGTACCCCCTCGACGGGGTGAGCCTGGCCGGCTACCTGCTGCGCGGCGAGGAGGTCGCCGCGCGGGACCTGTTCTGGCGGGTCCGGGGCGAGCGGGCGCTGCGCCGGGGGGACTGGAAGTACTACCGCGGCAAGGCGGGCAGGGACCAGCTCTTCAACCTGGCCGGTGACATCCGCGAACAGGCCGACAAGGCCGCCGTGGAGCCGGCCCGGCTGGCGGAGCTGCGGGCGGCCTGGGAGAAGGTGGACGCCGGGCTGCTGCCCTACCCGGGCTGACCCGGCGGCGCCCGGGCGCAGTCCCGGCGGCGGCCCCGGGAGGGGCCCCGGTGGCGGCCGCGAGAAGGGCCCCGGTGGCGGCCGCGGCGGGGGTCATTCCGCGGCCGAGGCCGCCCGGGCGGTCAGGCCCTTGCCGTCCCGTGCGGTCAGGGTCAGCGTCTGGTCCTCGATCTTCGTGGTGAGCGGACCGCTGCCGAACAGCAGGGTCAGGGTCCGCTCGAGCTCGCCGACCTGGCCCTCGCAGGCCATCCGGGTCGTGGTGAGCGGCCCGAAGGTGAGCGTGGGACCTTCGACGGTGGCCTTGGCGCTGAACCGGTTGCAGCCGAGGCTGCCGCTCGCGGTGGAGTCGGGGGCGATGGCGAAGTGCGCCTTGCCGGCCGCCTCGGCGGGCACCGAGGACACGGTCCCGCCGCTGATGAGGGACTCGACGGTCCACTCGGTCGTGGTGAGCGGGGCGGCCGCCGCCGGGGGCTTCGAGGTCATCGCGATGGTGCTCCCGTCGGCGGTCTTCAGGGTGAGCCGATCGGGACCCCGGTCGATCGTCAGCCGGCCCGTGAACAGTTGGGCGAAGGCCGTCTCGAATTCCATGTCCTCGCAGGCCATGGCGGTCGTCATGCCGGGGGTGACGGTCAGGGCGGATTCGCCGTCTAGGACGACCGCCGCCTTGAAGCCGTTGCAGCCGTAGCTGCCGGCGGCCGCGTCCTGTGCGATGTCGACCCGGGCGGCCTCGGGGGCGTGCAGGGTGCGGCCGCCGGTGGTCAGCGACTCGACGGCCCAGGAGCCCACGACATCGGGCAGCCGGGCGCCCCCGCCCTCCTCGACCTTGCCGCAGCCGGCCAGGGCGAGGGCGAGTACGAGGGCCAGCCCCGCGGGCGTGTGGACGTGCCGGAAGGTACGCATGCCCCTGGGACGGACGGGGCGCCGGGACGGTTCCGTCATGGCCGCGCTCAGCTCATCAGCGGGAGCAGCGCGGACAGGTCGGCCCGCTCGCCACTGGCGCTGACCCGCGCCCCGGCGAGTTCCTCGGCCCATCCCGTACGGCCGGTCGCGAGCCGGATCCAGGTCAGCGGGTCGGTCTCCACCACGTTCGGCGGGGTGCCGCGGGTGTGGCGCGGCCCCTCGACGCACTGGACCACCGCGAAGGGCGGGACCCGTACCTCGACCGCACCGCCCGGGGCCTTGAGCGCGAGGGCGTCGGCGAGCAGCCGGGTGCAGGCGGCCAGCGCCTGCCGTTCGATCGGGACGGCCAGTCCGGCGGCCCGGTTCAGGTCGTCGGTGTGGACCACCAGCTCCACGGTCCGGGTGACCAGGAAGTCGGCCAGGGTCATGTCCCCGATCCACAGGCTCAGCACGCGGGTGCCCGGATGCGCCGCGAGCGCCTCGGCCATCCGGGCGGCCGCCCGCTCGTACAGCTCGGGCAGCGGGGCCCCGGTCAGGGTCTCGCGGGCCGCTTCGGAGATCTTCCCGGCGAGGGAGGCGGTCGCGAAGGGCCATTCGACGGCGGACAGTTCGGCGATGGCGGCGGGCGGCCGGGCGAGGCCACCGGCCAGCGAGTCCGCGATCCACGCGATGTGCCCGGCGAGGTCGGCGACGCTCCAGTCCCCGAGCCCGCTCGGGCGCGCCAGCTGTTCGGGCCCCAACTCCCCCACGGCTGCGCCGACATGCGCGAACTGCGTGGTGACGGCCGTACGGATCCTGGCAGGGTCGTAGGTGCGCGGCTTCTTCCTGGCGGGCGGCATGCGGTGACCCTATCCGGGCAGCGTCAGCTCCGTGCAGCCGCGCCGCGCGGCGGCATCGGCGGCGTAGGCCCTGAAACAGCTCGGCCAGGCGCGGCTCCACCAGCTCGCCGTACCCGGCGGCCGCCTGCAGGGTGGAGACCGCCGGGCGGCCCTGGCAGTCGGCGGATCCGAAGAGGACGCCGCCCTGCCGTCCGGCTTTGCGCTCGACGACCCGAGATCTTGGCCGGGAGGGAGCCGACGTACGTGCCCTGCCCTGCCCCGGCCGGGCCCAGGTCGGCGGCGGCCCCGGGAATCCGCTCCGGTAGCCCGGGGACCTCCGGCTCGCAGCCGCGGCGGGCCGCCGCGCGCACCGCCCCCTCCCGGGCGATCCCGGCGAGCAGCTGCCTGCGGTCGGCTTCGCTCCCCTCCTCGGAGCCGGCGGCCGCGGAGACCAGTACGGACGACTTCTCGCAGCGGCGGCGACGGTGACGGTCTGCCGCCCGTAGTCGCCCGGGGTTCCGTCGCCCAGCGGGTGCCGGCTGGGGCGGTCGGTCCGGGCGGTGACGTCTTCGCCGGCGCGGCTGCTGCGGTGCTCGAAGGGGTGGTCGCCGTCCCCGACGAGGTGGAAGGGGTACGGGTGGGGGAGTTCGCGGACCGTGAGGGAGAAGTACTCCCCGTCGCTCTCCTCGCCGTCCCGTCCCGGGGGGGCGAGCACGCAGATGTGCGCGATGCCCACGGCCTGCGCACTGCGGCCGGGCCGGCCCCCGTCGAGTCCCACGGATTCGACCCGGCCGCTCAGGCGCATGACCGTACGCGGATCCGCAAGTCCCGCGCAGGCTTCGTCGACGAGCTTGCGGTCCTGCCAGGTCTCGTACTCGCCCTGGAGGACCCGGCCGGCGAGGGCGATGCCGGCCACCGCCACGGCCAGCACCGGTGCGTTGACCCGGTTGCGCCGGCGTCCCCGGTCCGGCAGGAGCCGGGTGGCGGCCGCTCCCGGCTCGGGCAGTTGGAAAACCCTGCCTCTGCCCCCTCGCGCAGGCGACGGCCCGGCCGTACCAACCGGGCGCGAGCACGGCCGAGGCCCCGCCCACAGCGTGGACGGGGCCTCGTACGAGCTACGGCGGGATCAGGCCAGCAGGGCCGGGATCGTCGCCTCGTGGGCCGCGCGGAGCTCGGCCAGCGGGAGGGTGAACTCGCCCTGGATCTCGATCTCCTCGCCGTCCACCACGCCGATGCGGGCGGCCGGCAGGCCCCGCGCACCGCACATGTCGGTGAAGCGGAGCTCCTCGCTGCGCGGAACGGCCACGACGGCCCGGCCCGCGGACTCGGAGAACAGGAAGGTGAAGGCGTCCAGGCCCTCGGGCACCACGATCCGCGCACCGTTGCCGCCGCGCAGGCAGGACTCCGTGAGCGCCTGGATCACGCCGCCGTCGGACAGGTCGTGCGCGGCGTCGATCATGCCGTCGCGCGAGGCCGAGATCAGGATCTCGGCGAGCAGCTTCTCGCGGCCCAGGTCCACCTTCGGCGGCATGCCGCCCAGGTGGTCGTGGACGACCTGCGACCAGGCCGAACCGCCGAACTCCTCGGCCGTGTCGCCCAGCAGGTACAGCAGCTGGCCGGCCTCCGAGAACGCCATCGGCGTACGGCGGTTGACGTCGTCGATCACACCGAGGACCGCCACGACCGGGGTCGGGTGGATCGCGGTCTCGCCCGTCTGGTTGTACAGGGAGACGTTGCCGCCGGTCACCGGGGTGCCCAGCTCCAGGCAGCCGTCCGCGAGACCGCGGCAGGCCTCGGCGAACTGCCACATCACGTCCGGGTCCTCGGGGGAGCCGAAGTTCAGGCAGTCGGAGATGGCCAGCGGCTTCGCGCCGGTCGCCGCCACGTTGCGGTACGACTCCGCCAGCGCCAGCTGCGCGCCCGTGTACGGGTCGAGCTTGGCGAAGCGGCCGTTGCCGTCGGTGGCCATGGCCACGCCGAGGTTCGACTCCTCGTCGATGCGGATCATGCCCGCGTCCTCGGGCTGCGAGAGCACGGTGTTGCCCTGCACGAACCGGTCGTACTGGTCGGTGACCCACGACTTCGAGGCCTGGTTCGGGGAGGCGACCAGGGCCAGGACCTGCGCGCGGAGCTCCTCGGAGGTCTGCGGGCGGGGCAGCTTGCCGGCGTCGTCCGCCTGCAGCGCGTCCTGCCAGGAGGGGCGCGCGTACGGGCGGTGGTAGGTCGGGCCCTCGTGGGCGACGGTGCCCGGGGGCACGTCCACGATGAGCTCGCCGTGCCAGAAGATCTCCAGGTGGTCGCCTTCGGTCACCTCACCGATGACGGTGGCGATGACGTCCCACTTCTCGCAGATCTCCATGAAGCGGTCGACGTGCTGGGGCTCGACGATCGCGCACATGCGCTCCTGCGACTCGCTCATGAGGATTTCCTCGGGCGAGAGCGTCGCGTCGCGCAGCGGAACGGTGTCCAGCTCGACGCGCATGCCGCCGGTGCCAGCGGAGGCCAGCTCGCTCGTGGCGCAGGAGAGCCCGGCGCCGCCGAGGTCCTGGATGCCGGCGACCAGCTTCTCCTTGAAGATCTCCAGGGTGCACTCGATGAGGAGCTTCTCCTGGAAGGGGTCGCCGACCTGGACGGCGGGGCGCTTGGTGGGCTTGGTGTCGTCGAAGGTCTCGGACGCGAGGACCGAGACGCCGCCGATGCCGTCGCCGCCGGTGCGGGCGCCGTAGAGGATGACCTTGTTGCCGGGGCCGGAGGCCTTGGCGAGGTGGATGTCCTCGTGCTTCATCACGCCGATGCAGCCGGCGTTGACGAGCGGGTTGCCCTGGTAGCAGGCGTCGAAGACGACCTCGCCGCCGATGTTCGGCAGGCCGAGGCAGTTGCCGTAGCCGCCGATGCCCGCGACGACGCCCGGCAGGACGCGCTTGGTGTCGGGGTGGTCGGCCGCGCCGAAGCGCAGCGGGTCCACGACCGCGACCGGGCGGGCGCCCATGGCGAGGATGTCGCGGACGATGCCGCCGATGCCGGTGGCCGCGCCCTGGTAGGGCTCGATGTACGAGGGGTGGTTGTGCGACTCGACCTTGAAGGTGACCGCGTAGCCCTGGCCCACATCGACGACGCCGGCGTTCTCGCCGATGCCGACGAGCATGGCGTCGTTCTGCGGGACCTTCTCACCGAACTGCTTCAGGTGGACCTTGCTGCTCTTGTACGAGCAGTGCTCGGACCACATGACCGAGTACATGGCGAGCTCCGCGCCGGTCGGGCGGCGGCCGAGGATCTCCCGGATCCGGGCGTACTCGTCCTCCTTGAGGCCGAGCTCCTTCCACGGCTGGGAGGCGTCCGGGGTTTCGGTGGCGTGCTTGACGGTGTCGAGGCTCATGCGCTGACCAGCTTCTTCAGGACCGAGGTGAAGAACGGGAGGCCGTCGGTGCGGCCGGTCCCGACCAGCGGCTCGACCGCGTGCTCGGGGTGCGGCATGAGGCCGACGACGTTGCCCGCGGCGTTGGTGATGCCGGCGATGTCGCGCAGCGAACCGTTCGGGTTGACGTCGAGGTAGCGGAAGGCCACGCGGCCCTCGGCTTCCAGTTCGTCGAGCACGCGCTCGTCGGCGACGTACCGGCCGTCCATGTTCTTCAGCGGTACGGAGATCTCCTGGCCGGCGGTGTAGTCGCCGGTCCACGCGGTCTCCGCGTGCTCCACCCGCAGCTTCTGGTCGCGGCAGATGAAGTGCAGGTGGTTGTTCCGGAGCATCGCCCCCGGCAGCAGGTGGGCCTCGGTGAGGACCTGGAAGCCGTTGCAGATGCCCAGGACGGGCATGCCGCCCTTGGCCTGCTCGATGATGGTCTCCATCACCGGCGAGAAGCGGGAGATGGCCCCGGCGCGCAGGTAGTCCCCGTAGGAGAAGCCGCCCGCGAGGACGACCGCGTCGACCTGATGCAGGTCCTTGTCGCGGTGCCACAGCGAGACCGGCTCGGCCCCCGCGAGGCGGACGGCGCGCAGCGAGTCACGGTCGTCCAGCGTTCCGGGGAACGTGACGACTCCGATGCGAGTGGTCACCGTCAGGCCTCGACCTTCACGGTGAAGTCTTCGATGACGGTGTTGGCGAGGAACGTTTCGGCCATCTTGTGGATGCGGTCGAGGGCGGCCTGGTCGACCGGTCCCTCCACCTCCAGTTCGAAGCGCTTCCCCTGGCGGACGTCGGCGATCCCCTCGAATCCCAGGCGCGGCAGTGCACGCTGCACCGCCTGGCCCTGGGGGTCGAGGATCTCCGGCTTGAGCATGACGTCGACTACGACGCGTGCCATCGGGCACTCCCGTGTGGTGGTTGGTGCGAAGGCGGTTCCCTCAGCGTACCCGGCCAAAATTTCTACGCGGGTAGATATCCGGAGGGCGCGATCACCGGGCCGTTTCGACCTCACCAACGCTTCGCAAAATCCGCCGGAAAACCACGTACCCGGCATTGCGGCGGGACACGCGGAGAGAATTAACTGGGCTTCGCAATGCAATGGGAATCGGGGTACAAAGGAATCACTCCGTGCGAGTGCCTTTTGTGGCTTCGCAAGGGGGGATGAAAGATGCATTGCCCCGAAACATCCACACAGGCGACATCACCGCACGTCAGCAGGTGGCGACGTCGCACGAAGGGACCGATATCCGTGGCGCAGCGCGTAGTAGTCACGCTCTCCGACGACATCGATGGCGGAGAAGCGGCGGAAACGGTCGTGTTCGCTCTGGACGGTAAGTCGTACGAGATCGACCTCAATGTGGCCAACGCAAAGAAACTGCGGAAGGGCCTGGCCCCGTTCGTGGCCGCCGGCCGCCGCCAGTCCCGCTCGGGGAAGGCCTACAGGCACACCTCCGTGGCCCCCGACCCGGCGGTCGTCCGGGCCTGGGCCCGGTCCAACCAGTACGACGTGCCCCCGCGCGGCCGCATCCCGAAGAAGATCTACGAGGCCTACAACGCGGCCCACTGAGGGTCGATTTGCCATCCACCCCCATCCGTCGGCTAGTGTGTGGATCACGCCAAGGGGCCAGGCCGCAGGTCAGAGCCTCCGAGGTCGTGCGGGTGTAGTTCAGTAGCAGAACATCCCTCTTCCAGAGGGAAGGCGCAGTGTGCGATTCCTGTCACCCGCTCCGCATCGCTTTCCGACCACCACGGTGGATCGGGTAGAGTGATGCACGCACCACCCCGGTGGTGCACTGCATGCGGACGTAGCTCAGTTGGTAGAGCACCACCTTGCCAAGGTGGATGTCGCGCGTTCGAGTCGCGTCGTCCGCTCTGTATGCAGAAGGCCCCGATCATTGCGATCGGGGCCTTCTTCGTATTCCGTCCCTTTCCCCTCCCCGTCCTCCACGGGCGGTGGCGGACGCCCCCTGACAAATGTCATCGGGGGTCGTGACAGCGCGCACTGCCGGCCCGTTCCGGCCGCCCCGAGGCTTGAGTCATGACTGACACCGTGATCGAAGCCCAGGGCCTGCGCCGCGGCTACGCCGGCGGATTCGAGGCCGTCCGGGGCGTCTCCTTCTCCGTGGCGCGCGGCGAGGTCTTCGCCCTGCTCGGGACCAACGGCGCGGGCAAGACCTCCACCGTCGAGCTGCTGGAGGGGCTGGCCGCGCCGAGCGACGGCCGGGTGCGCGTTTTCGGGCTCGATCCGTACACGCGCCGGGCCCAGGTCCGCCCGCGCACCGGGGTCATGCTCCAGGAGGGCGGCTTCCCCTCCGACCTGTCGGTCGCCGAGACCGTCCGGATGTGGGCCGGGGTCACCACCGGCGCCCGCCCGACGGCGGAGGTGCTGGAACTGGTCCGCCTGGGCGCGCGCTCCTCCGTACGGGTCAAACAGCTCTCCGGCGGCGAACGGCGGCGCCTGGACCTGGGGCTGGCCCTGCTCGGCCGCCCCGAGGTGCTGTTCCTGGACGAGCCGACCACCGGGATGGATCCCGAAGGGCGACGGGACACCTGGGCACTGGTACGGGAGCTGCGGGCGCAGGGCACCACGGTGCTGCTGACCACGCACTACCTGGAGGAGGCCGAGGAGCTCGCGGACCGCCTCGCGATCCTCCACGAGGGGGAACTCGTCCTGTCGGGCACCCCGGCGGAGGTGACCGCCACCCGGCCGTCCCGGATCCGCTTCACCCTGCCGGCCGGGATGCCGGCGGCCCGGCTCCCGCTGGCGCTGCACGCGGCGGCCGACGGGCGGCGCGTGGAGATCCGTACCGAACGGCTCCAGGCGGACCTGACCGCACTGCTCGGCTGGGCCCGGGAGAACGGCGTGGAACTGGACGGGCTCGACGCCCGGTCCGCCTCCCTGGAGGAGGCCTTCCTGGAGATCGCGGAGAACCGCCGCAGCGCCGGCGGCCGCACCGAGGACACGATGGCGGGGAACCGATGAACACCTTGACCCTGAACCCCGGCCGGCTCACCGCGCTCGGCCGCTCCGAGCTCACCCTGCTGGTGCGCAACCGGGCCGCGCTCGGCGTGGCCGTCCTGATGCCCCTGCTGATGGTGTTCGTCCTGCGCTCCTCCCTCAGCGGGGTCGAGGGCGCCGAGGCCGTCGGCGAGGCCACCCTGACCGGCGGGATCGGCATGGTGCTGGTCCTCGTCGTCTACATGAACCTGGTCTCCGCCTACGTCGCCCGGCGCGAGGAGCTCGTCCTCAAGCGGCTGCGCACCGGCGAGGCGAACGACCTGGAGATCCTCGCCGGGACCGCGCTGCCCGCCGCCGTCCTCGCGCTCGGCCAGATCGCGGTGCTCGCGGTGGCCGGCGCGGCCGTGCTCGACGTGCGCATGCCCCGCAACCCGCTGCTGCTCGTGGCGGCCGTCCTCGCCGGCGTGGTGCTGCTGGCCGGGATGGCCGCGGTGACCAGCTCCTTCACCCGCACCGTGGAGACCGCCGGCCTCACCACGCTGCCGCTGTTCCTGGTGACCGTGCTCGGCTCGGGGCTGTTCATGCCGGCGGACTCGCTGCCGGACCTCGCGGCCTCCCTGTGCGAGCTGCTGCCCCTGAGCGGGGTGATGACCCTGGTGCGGGCCGGTTGGAGCGGTGGCGCCGAGGCCTACGACCTGCTGGGGGCTGCGCTCAACACGCTGGCCTGGGTCATGATCACCATGTTTGCTGTGCAGAAGTGGTTCCGCTGGGAACCGCGCCGCTAGAGGAGCCGGGGGACGGGACCGTGTCGAAGCTGACGGGGTGGTGGAAGAACCGCAGCAGTGCGGGGAAGCTGGAGATCTACACCCGGTGGTCGTTCCACCTCTTCGTGCTCCTCGAGATCGTCTCCTTCGGGCTGGTTCCGGTGGCGGCCGCGGCCGGCACGTCCTCGGCCCTGGTGCCCGGAACGCTCTTCGTGGTGCTGTGCGCCCACGCGGTGCTGTGCGGGGTGCTCAACTCCAGGGCCCTGGACTGGGTGGTGGGGCGGCGCGAACGCCCGGTCCGGCTCGCGGTGTTCATGGCCGCAGCGACGGGCGCCGCCACCTTGGCCGTCCTCGCCCTGCAGGCCGCCGGAAGGCTCGGGGACCCCTCGACGGCGCCGGCGCTGGTGTTGGGGCTGACCTGCTTCGGTTCCGGCTCGCTGGTGATGTGCCTGCGGTCGGTGCGCAGGATGCGGTACGTGCCCCCGGCCGCGGCGGCGGGCACGAGTCTGGCCGCACTCGCCCTGGGGCTGCCCGCCGGCGAGGCCGTGGGGTATCTCGTCGGGATCCTGCTGGGCAGCCTGTTCTTCAGCTTCACCAGCGGTTTCTCCGCGTGGCTGCTGAACACGGTCTACGAGCTGGACCGCTCGCGGGAGGTCCAGGCGCGCCTCGCGGTGGCGGAGGAGCGGCTGCGGTTCGGCCGCGACCTGCACGACGTGATGGGCCGCAACCTGGCCGTGATCGCGCTCAAGAGCGAGTTGGCCGTCCAGCTGGCGCGGCGCGAACGGCCGGAGGCGGTGGAGCAGATGATCGAGGTGCAGCGGATAGCCCAGGAGTCCCAGCGCGAGGTCCGGGACGTGGTGCGGGGCTACCGGGAGGCGGATCTCGCGGTGGAGCTGGAGGGCGCGCGCGGGGTGCTGAGCGCGGCCGGAATGGACTGCCGGGTCGACTTCCGGCCCGGGCGCGAGCTGCCCTCCGAGGTCCAGTCGGCCCTCGGCTGGGTGGTCCGCGAGGCGACGACGAACGTCCTGCGGCACGGGGACGCGCACCGGTGCCTGATCCGGCTGACCGCCCCGGAGACCGGCTCCGTGACGCTGGTGGTGGAGAACGACGGGGCACCGGACGCCCCCGCCGGGCCGCCCGGCTCCGGGCTGGCCGGGCTGCGGGAGCGGCTCGCCGCACTGGACGGGACCCTGCAGGCAGGACTGGTGGGCGACGGCCGGTTCCGGCTGCTCGCGGAGATACCGGACCGGGAATCGCAACGACTGGAGGTGCGGGCGTGAGCCCCGTACGCGTACTGCTCGCCGACGACGAGCATCTGATCCGCGGGGCCCTGGCGGCCCTGCTCGCCCTGGAGGACGACCTGCTCGTCGTCGCGGAGGCGGCCTCGGGCCCCGAGGCACTGGCGATGGCTCGGGCCCACCGGCCGGACGTGGCGGTGCTGGACCTGCAGATGCCGGGCGCCGACGGTGTGAGTGTCGCCACATCGCTGCGGGCCGAGCTCCCCGACTGCAAGGCCATGATCGTGACCAGTCACGGCCGCCCGGGACACCTGAAGCGGGCGCTGGCCGCGGGGGTGCGGGCCTTCGCACCGAAGACGGTCTCCGCGCAGCGGCTGGCCGAACTGATCCGGACCGTGCACGCGGGCGGCCGTTACGTGGACCCGGAGTTGGCGGCCGACGCGATCAGCGCGGGGGACTCGCCACTGACCGCGCGGGAGGCCGAGGTGCTCGAACTGGCCGCGGACGGGGCCCCGGTCGCGGAGATCGCCGAGCGGGCCGCACTGTCGCAGGGGACCGTACGGAACTACCTGTCCTCGGCGGCGACGAAGCTGGGCGCCGAGAACCGTCACACGGCAGTGCGTCTCGCACGCGAGCGAGGTTGGGTATAGTAGTTCTCGCGTTACGGCGCACCTGCGGACATAGCTCAGTTGGTAGAGCACCACCTTGCCAAGGTGGATGTCGCGCGTTCGAGTCGCGTTGTCCGCTCTGCAGTGAAGAAGCCCCCGGTCCTCGGACCGGGGGCTTCTTCGTGTCTCAGGACCAGTTCAGGCCGGTGAGCCGCTCGTAGGCCTCGATGTACTTGGCACGGGTCTGCGCGACGACCTGCGTGGGGAGGGCCGGCGGCGGGAGCTCGCCCTTGGGGTCCCAGCCGGAGGCCGGGGAGGCCAGCCAGTCGCGGACGTACTGCTTGTCGAAGGAGGGCTGCGAGCGGCCCGGTTCCCACTGGTCGGCCGGCCAGAAGCGGGAGGAGTCCGGGGTGAGCACCTCGTCGGCGGCGACCAGGGTGCCGTCCTTCGGGTCGAAACCGAACTCGAACTTGGTGTCGGCCAGGATGATGCCGCGCTCGCGCGCGATGTCCCGGGCGCGGCCGTACACGGCCAGGGTGGTCTGGCGCAGCAGCGCCGCCGTCTCGGCGCCGGTGGTGCGCGCGACCTCCTCGTAGGAGACGTTCTCGTCGTGCTCGCCGACCTCGGCCTTGGCGGCCGGGGTGAAGATCGGGCCGGGCAGCTCGGAGCCGTCCACGAGCCCCTCGGGGAGCCCGAGCCCGCACACCGTACGGGTCTGCTTGTACTCGGCGAGGCCGGAGCCGGTGAGGTAGCCGCGGGCCACGCACTCGACCGGGACCATGTCCAGGTTGCGGCAGATCAGCGTGCGGCCGGCCCAGTCGGCGGGGGCGCCCGCGGGCAGGTCGGTGGAGATGACGTGGTTCGGGACGAGGTCGGCGAGCTGGTCGAACCACCACAGGGAGAGCTGGGTCAGGACGCGGCCCTTGTCCGGGATCTCGGTGGGCAGGACCCAGTCGAAGGCGGACATGCGGTCGCTGGCGACCATGACGAGGCGGTCGTCCTCGTCGCGGTAGAGGTCGCGCACCTTGCCGGTGTGGAGGTGGACGAGGCCCGGAACCTGAACCGGCTCGGGCTTTTCGACGAATCCGGACACGGGGTCTCCCTGTGGTTCTGTATGAGCGCACCCCGATTCTCGCGCACCTTCGTCCACTCCTGTGGACAGGGGTGGGTCGGTCGCGGGTCGGTCGGGGGTCGGTCGCACGCCACGGGCGGCCCGTCGCGGATCAGTCGCGCTTGCAGATCCGGTCGAGGAGGTTGGCGGTGGCCCGCTGCACCCGCTCGTCGACGTGGCCCGGGCGGTCGAGGGCCGGGGACCAGGCGAAGGTGCCGGAGGCGAAGACCAGCGCCCCGCTGGGCGCCCGGTAGAGCGAGGTCTCCTGGTGGCGCCGGTGCCCCTCGCTGTCGAGGTACGGGGAGTGCGCCAGCAGGATCCGGTCCTGGTGCTCGGGGAGCTGGGTGCGCGGGAAGTAGCGGTCGGCCTCGCCCGCGACCAGGCCGGGCAGCTCGTCGTTCTCGCCGGCGCCGGTGGAGTCCCAGAGCCAGTGCGTGGCGTTGCGCACGATCAGCGGCGCGGGCTCGGGGACCCGGCCGGCGTACTGGATGCCGAGCAGCTGCTGTTCCGGGCGGTCGACCTCGCGCCACAGGCTGGGGCGGCCCGGACCGCGCCGTTTTCGGCAGGTGAGGAGCCGGTCCGCGACCCCGGAGGGGGAGGGGGAGAGCTCGACCTGCCAGTACATGGTGTTGGCGGAGAGGAAGACGAGCGAGGTGCCGTTCAGGCGGGCGCGCTCGACGGTGCGGCGCATGGGGGCCGACCAGTACTCGTCGTGGCCGGGGAAGACCAGGCCCCGGTAGCGGGTGGGGTCGACGCGGCCGGCGTGCAGGTCGCGGGTGTCGGCGTAGGCGATGTCGTAGCCGTAGCGCTCGGCCCAGCGGATGAAGTCGTAGGCGTGGCCGACGTGCAGGGGCAGGCCGGCGCCCGCGTAGGGGCGGTCGAAGGAGACGGTGTGGGCCGCGTCCTGCTCGCCGAGGAGCCGGCCGTCCTCGTCCCAGGCGTGGTAGAGGCTGGCGCCGGTCCGGCCGTCCTCCGGGTAGAGGTTGTAGGCCTGCCAGGTGATGTCGGGGAGCAGGAGGAGGAAGTCGGCGGGGTGGCCGTCGCGGACCGTGAAGGGGATGTGGGACCGGTAGCCGTCGGCGGTGGTGAGGACGGCCACGTACGCGCCGACGCTCCAGTAGGACGGGACCTGCAGGCGCCAGGACAGCCACCAGTGGTGGCAGGAGACGGTGCGGTCGGCCGCCAGGGGGGCCGGCTGCACGATGCCGGAGAGACGGGGGCTGGTGGTGATCTTGGAGGCCCCGTCGCCGCCGTAGTGGCCGATCCGGTAGACGTCGACGGAGAACTGCTGGGGCGGGTCGACGGTGATGTGGAAGTCGATGGCCTCGCCGGGGGTGACCGCGCCGGTGGAGGCGAAGCCCTTGATCTGGCGGTGCACGTCGTCGGCGGTGCGGGGACCGCCGTTGCCGCGGGCGCGGGGGATCTGGCCGGTGCCGGCCGCCGCGGCGGCCGGATCCACGTACCAGGGGACGACGTGGCCGGTGTCGTCGAAGTAGAGCTCGCTCCCCCGGAACCAGGGCAGGGGGCCCTGTCCGAAGGGATCGGTCACCGCGTGCGCGAGCGCACCTGACTCCCAACGCCGGATCTGGTCCGCACCCATGACCGCTCCCCTCCCTACGCTCCCCCGAACGGGCGTGCATCCTGTCGGTGCGCGGCAGACGCTCTCCTGAGAGGCTGTTCTCGGACACCCCGGTTCAGGACATCCAGCCGCGACCGGTCCCAGCACATCACATAACGCACTCAGTCCGTCACCGTTCGTCGTGAATTGACGAGACCGGAACATTCGCATCCGCTTGTGCGTACGAGTCGTAGTCCTCCCGGGGCGGGCTCTGGGCGCGGTCCCGGGGCGCGGCCGGGGCGCGGTCCCGGCCCGCTCAGACCAGGCGGACCGGCTTCTCCGGGCGGACGCCGAGGTCCGCGAGCCAGTCCCGCAGGGGCTCCGGATTCCCGTCCTCGACCAGGCACAGCACACGGGGTGCCAGGTCGGAGCGGCGGTCGCCGCCGACCAGCAGGACCGGCCCGTCGAGCCAGTCCAGCCCCGGGGCGGCCCCGGCCGAGTCCACGGCCGCACAGCACACCATCGCCGTCACGTGGTCGGCCAGCAGGTCCCGGCCGCTGCGCGGCGGCTGGAGCGGGAACAGCGGCACGGCGTCGGCGCCGCGCGCCTTCCCGGCCGAGGGCTGCGCAGCACCGGCGGCCCGCTCCTCGCGGGCCAGGTCCCCGCTGAGCCGGCCGGCCAGGGCCTCCCCGGCCGCACCCTCGCCGGCGGGGTCCGTGAGGTACCCCAGCACCCGCTCCAGCGTGGGCCCGGCGAAGCCGTCCACGGTGGGCGGGGCGGAGCCGGTGGCCTCGATCGTGGCCGCTCCCGCCGCCGCGGCTGCTGCGGCCGGTCCGGTCGCCCCGGACGGGCCCGACGAGGCCGCGGCCGATGACGAGCCGGGCAGGACCACGGGTCCGCCGGCCCCTGCGGGCCCTGCAGCTCCGGCGGCTGCGTTCGGTCCGGCGGGGCCGGCGGGCAGTCCCGCCGGAACGGCCAGGGCGTCCAGCGCCGCGTGCAGCCGGGCCGCCTCCGCACGCCACTTGCGGTCCACGACCTCCTCCGGATAGGCCTCCCAGTCCACCGGGGACCAGTCCGGCCCGGGCTCGGCCGGACCGCCGTGGAAGAGGCGCGCGGCCAGCAGCGAGGTCGTCTGGTCGACCACCCCGGGCTGCTCCAGCAGGTCACAGGCGGGGCGCTCACCGAGCCGCGAGGTGAACCCCTCGGCCAGCCGGTCCCGCCGGGAGAGTTCGGTCAGCGCGGACACCACTCCGGCGTCGAGGTGCGCGGGCCAGCGGCCCATCCGCCAGGCGGGCAGCGCGACCCGGGTCAGCAGCCGGTCCCAGCCCGCGTAGGCGAGGCCGACCTGCTCCTGGGCGACGATGCGCAGCCCGTAGTCCACATCCTGTGCACGCTCCGAGGCGGCCGCGGCCACCCCGCGCTCCATCTCGGTGGCGTCCGTCCGGCACAGCCGCAGCAGCAGCCGGGCCGGGGCGGCGATCCAGCCGAGCCCGCGACGGTTTCCTACGTCCACGGCCGCGTCCAGGCCCCGTACGAAGCCGCGCGCGTCGGCTATGTCCGGGTGCGCGGAAGGACCCGTACCGGCGACGACCGGGGCCAGGACCGCCCTTAGCTCCGCG
This sequence comes from Streptomyces sp. MB09-01, assembly GCF_033794505.1. NCBI lineage: Bacteria > Bacillati > Actinomycetota > Actinomycetes > Kitasatosporales > Streptomycetaceae > Streptomyces > Streptomyces sp. MB09-01. The sequence continues at coordinate 36,471 of NZ_JARAYQ010000050.1, forward strand.
ACCCGCATCCACCACAGGAACGGCGAACCGATCACCAGCACGGGGGCCGCACCCTGCTCGGACTCCGGACCGGCGGATATGGCGCTCCGGCGGTGGGCCGCGTGGGTGCGGTCCTCCAGCCAGCTGTCGCAGTCCGGCGTGAGGGCTATCGCGGAGGGCGGCGGCACGTCCATCCGGTCGGCCAGGTCCCGCACCAGCCGGTAGAGATCGGGGGCGGCGGCCTCCGACAGCGGCACCGTCGGCGTCACGGCGGGGCTCGCCCGCAGCACCACGGCGGCGAAGATCCCGCCGACCAGCAGCACCACGGCCGCGACCAGGCACACGACGAGGGTCACGACGGGCCAGGGCTCAGCGGCCAGCCGGCCCGTCATCCGGGCGGCGACCAGCACCACCGCGAGGGCGGCCGGCAACAGCCCGACGGCCAGGGCCCTGCTGCGTACGCGCAGCACGGCGAGAGCGCGGGAACGTGCGGACGGCACGCCCGCTTCCATGATCGAACCGGTTCCGGACACGGCCGGACCTCACCCCCTCTGCCCTGCGACGACGTTGCTCACTCCCCCACTGTGACACCCGCCACTGACATCGCAATGCCGGTGGGCCAAGTGCCGGAATGCTTGCGCCGCACCCTAGTTGGGGCACGCCCGGTCGTCAGGCAGACGGGGTGACGATCACCCGATGGAATGGCTTTGGGTAAAGGTGGCTGCGTTCGAACGCGGCCGGATGCACTCGCACGCGGACACGCCCGCGGGCCCGGGCGCAGGTTCTGCGCACCGGGCCCGCGGGTCTGCGGAGCCGCTGGTCAGCTGTGCGCGGCCGCCTTCGCCGCGATGTCCGTACGGTGCTGCGATCCGTCCAGCCGGATGCGCGCCACCGCCTTATACGCCTTCTCGCGGGCCTGGGCCAGATCGGAACCGGTCGCCGTCACCGACAGCACGCGGCCGCCCGCGCTGACGATCGCGTCGCCCTCGCGCCGGGTCCCGGCGTGCAGCACGTACGCGTCGGGCGCGTCCTCGGCGGCCACGTCGGCCAGGCCCTCGATCGGGTCCCCGGTGCGGGGGGTCTCGGGGTAGTTGTGGGAGGCGATGACCACCGTGACGGCCGCGTCGTCGCGCCAGACGAGCGGGGCCTCGGTGTCCAGGGTGCCGTTGGCGGCGTTCAGCAGCACGCTCGCGAGCGGGGTGCGCAGCCGGGCCAGGACCACCTGGGTCTCGGGGTCGCCGAAGCGGGCGTTGAACTCGATGACCCGGGTACCGCGGCTGGTGATCGCGAGGCCGGCGTAGAGCAGCCCCGAGAAGGGGGTGCCGCGGCGGCGGAGCTCGTCGACGGTGGGCTGGAGGACCAGCTCCATGACCTCGTCGACCAGCTTGGGGTCGGCCCAGGGCAGCGGGGAGTAGGCGCCCATGCCGCCGGTGTTCGGGCCCTGGTCGCCGTCCAGGGCGCGCTTGAAGTCCTGCGCGGGCTGGAGCGGGACCACGGTGACGCCGTCGGTGATGGCGAAGAGGGAGACCTCGGGGCCGTCGAGGTACTCCTCGATGACCACGCGGTCGCAGCCGAGCGCGTGGGCGCGGGCGGCCGCCAGGTCCTCGGTGACCACGACGCCCTTGCCGGCCGCGAGGCCGTCGTCCTTGACGACGTAGGGGGCGCCGAAGGCGTCGAGGGCCGCGTCCACCTCTTCCGGGGTGGTGCAGACGTAGCTGCGGGCGGTCGGGACCCCGGCCGCGGCCATCACGTCCTTGGCGAAGGCCTTGGAGCCTTCGAGCTGCGCCGCCTCGGCGGACGGGCCGAAGACGGGGATGCCGACGGCGCGCACGGCGTCGGCGACCCCGGCGACCAGCGGGGCCTCCGGGCCGACGACGACCAGGCCGGCGCCGAGTTCGGTGGCGAGGGCGGCGACGGCATCGCCGTCGAGGGCGTCGACCGGGCGGAGCTCGGCCACCTCGGCGATGCCGGCGTTGCCGGGAGCGCAGTACAGCGCGGAGACGTCGGGGTCGAGGGACAGAGAGCGGCACAGGGCATGTTCGCGGGCGCCGCCGCCGATGACGAGGACCTTCACGCCGCCCAGGGTAGCCCGGCCGCAGTGGCTCGTTTCGTGCGGCCACCCAATCGGGAGCCGCTACTCGTTCGTGTATTCCTCCACAACGGTGGCGCCCAGCTCGCGCACGATCAGGTCGTGTCCGGTCAGGGCGCTCTCCACGAGGTCGGGATCGTCCTCCTCGGCGAAGTCGTCCTCGGGGGCCACCGGCGGGGGCGCCTGCTGTACGGG
>NZ_JARAYQ010000510.1:0-2247 GCF_033794505.1 Streptomyces sp. MB09-01
CCCAGGACCACCGCCACGGCCTCCACCGCCCCCAGCCCCTTGCCCCGTACGTCGCCCACGGCCAGCCGCACTCCGTACGGGGTGTCCTGGACGGCGTACAGGTCCCCGCCGATGAAGGCGTCGGCCTGCGCGGCCTCGTACCAGGCGGAGACGTGCAGGCCGCCGATGCGGTCGGCGGGCTTCGGCAGCACCGCCCGTTGCGCGGCCTCGGCGATCCCCCGCGCGGACGCGAGCTGCTCGCCGCTGCGCCGCACGACCCGGTTGATCAGGAGCGCCAGCCCGGACACGGTCACCACGGTGGCCAGCTCGGTCAGTGACTCGACCTTCCCGTTGGTGCCGTTGTGGACGTGCAGCAGGAACACCGCGAGCGAGGCCAGGAGGCCCGTCAGCGCCGTGGCCAGGAACGTGTACAGCGGGGCGGCGATCAGCGGGGCCGCGGAGAAGAAGGGGGATCCGGTGAAACCGGGCGGGGTCAGGAGGTTGAAGACCAGACCGAGGACGATCAGCGCACCCGGCAGCACCCCGACCACCTGCCGGGCCGGACCACCGCTCCCGCCGCCGCTCGCGCGCTCCTCGTTGCCCTGCCGGCCCAGCCCCGCCACGCTGCTCTCCTGCCGCCCGGATCCCTCGTACGGATGCGGGCCCGCCGCCGCCTCGCCCCTCAAGGCTGGCGCCAGGAGCGGTGGGTCGGCTACCCGGCGGCGGCCGTACGGGTGACGAGGCGTGAGACGCGGGACGGGAACACGACGAAGGCCCGGCTCCCCAAGGGGAACCGGGCCTTCGTACTGAGTAGCGGGGGCAGGATTTGAACCTACGACCTCTGGGTTATGAGCCCAGCGAGCTACCGAGCTGCTCCACCCCGCGTCGGTAAACACAACTCTACGCCATCCGGGGGGAACCCTCTGCCAATTAACGGCCGGCACGCCAGCAGATCGACATCACCGCAGGTCAAAGCCCTGAAACCGCCCCAAGACCGACCCGAGTCGGACCCGAGACCGGTCCGCGAACGGTCAGGGACGGGCACCCCGCGAACCAAGATCATCTCTGTTGCACGCCGGTGACACTTCGGGGATCGTTCGGGGATGGGGTGCGGGCGATGATTCACCTGTCGCCAAGGCCAGGGGGAACACGAACCGGCCGGGCGACGACCACCACACCAACCGGCTCGGCCCTCTGCCGATGCCCCTGTGATTCCCGGGGGGAGTCCACCATGTCCGTTCGCACCGCAGCCGCCATCGCAGTCGTCGCCGGCGTTGTCACCACTCTGCTGCCGCTCTCGGCCACCGCCGCGTCCGCCGCACCCGCCACCGACGACCACGCCGTGCTGCGTACGGAGATGGGCGCTCCCGTCCCGAGCGGCCCGCTGACCCGCGGCGGCGCCACCGAGTCCTTCGACCTGACGGTGAAGAACCCGACCGGCAAGGCCGTCACGTACAACCCGTGGATGCTCCTGGACCCGACCGGCCCGAGCCGGCTGCAGAAGGACGACGTCGTCTTCAAGGTCGAGGCGGTGGACGCCCCGGCGACCAAGTCCTCGGTCGGCCAGCAGGACGGCGCGTGGCAGGGCACCTTCTTCCCCGCCGCCGGCAAGCCGGGCGGTGAGGAGGGCGGCTTCGACATCCCCGCCAACGGCAAGATGACCTGGAAGGTCACCATCGGCCTCGGCGCGAACTACCCGACCAACGACGGCGACTTCAGCCTCAGCGCCTCCAGCTACAACAACTCGGTGGCCCCCGGCGGTGCGGACTCCCACACCTTCAAGGTCGACCCGCAGGTCAAGACCGGTGAGCTGAAGACCTGGTTCAAGCAGGTCAGCTCCGGCAAGGACGGCCAGGAGCAGCGCGCGTACCTGGACCTGAACTACCAGGCCACCGGCGACGGCACCTTCGGCACCGCCCTCGCGACCAGCCTGAGCCTGTCCCACCCGGGCGAGCAGGAGGCCGACTTCCGCGTGCAGGCCCTGTTCGACGGCCGCTGGCAGGATCTGAAGGCCGAGGACAGCCGCTACGAGCTGCCGCAGATCCCCAAGGGCTTCGGCGCCGCCGAAGGCGTCCGCACCCTGCCGCTGCGGGTCAGCCTGGGCAACCGCACCGGGCTGACGAAGAAGACCACGATCACGATGGAGGCCGAGGTCCGGCACGCCACGGGCAACTCCTTCCCGTTCAAGACCAGCTCCGTGCAGTTCCCGCTCGTCCCCTTCGCGGAGACGGTGCCCTCCGGCACCCCCTCGGCCACCCCGTCCACCGC
>NZ_JARAYQ010000511.1:0-2231 GCF_033794505.1 Streptomyces sp. MB09-01
CACCCGAACCGACCCCTTCACTCCCGCCCCCTGCGGTGGAGGGAGTCCAGCGCGGCCAGGTCGTCCGCCGTCAGGCGCAGGGCGCCCGCGGCCACGTTCGCCTCCAGGTGATCCGGATCGCCGGTACCGGGGATGGCCAGCACGTGCGGTCCCTGCTGCAGGGTCCACGCCAGCCGCACCTGCGCCGGGCTCGCGCCGTGTGCCCGGGCCACGGCGAGCACCTCCTCGTGCTCGGCGCCGCTCGCGCCCGCCTGCCGCCCGTCGCCGGCGATGGAGTAGAAGGGGACGAAGGCGACTGCCAGCTCGCCGCAGGTGCGCAGGAACGCGTCGTGCTCGGGCCGCACCCCGATGCCGTACATGTTCTGCACGCACACGACCGGCGCGATGGCCCGTGCCTCTTCGAGGTGTTCCGGGGTGACGTTGGAGATGCCCAGGTGGCGGATGAGCCCCGCCTCGCGCAGCTCGGCGAGCGCTCCGAAGCGCTCGGCGATGGAATCGGACCCGACGACGCGCAGGTTCACCACGTCGAGGTGGTCGCGGCCCAGCTGGCGCAGGTTCTCCTCGACCTGGCCGCGCAGCTGCCGGGCGGTGGCATGGGGCAGCCACGCGCCGGACGGGTCCCGGCCCGGCCCGACCTTGGTGGTGATGACGAGGTCCTCCGGGTAGGGAGCCAGCGCCCGGCTGATCAGTTCGTTGGCGGAGCGCAGGGGTGAGAAGTAGAAGGCGGCGGTGTCGATGTGGTCCACCCCGAGCTCAACCGCCCGGCGCAGCACACGGATCGCACGGCCCCGGTCGCTGGGCACGGCGTCGTCCGCGAACGCCTCGCCGCTCTGCGTCAGACGCATCGCGCCGAAACCGATCCGGTTGATCTCCAGGTCGCCGAGTGTCCAGGTACCCGCGGCCGCCGCGGTCATCGTCTGTGAGGTCATGCCCGGATGGTCTCCGCCCTGTAGGCTGCCGGGCCATTGATTAGGGCATGTGTGAATCCTCGGGGGAGGGCTGGGCGGTGCTGGCGGAGCTGACGTTCTCGGTGAGCGACCTGGCGCAGATGCGGTTCGCCGTCTCGCCGATGTGGGAGGTCGGCCCGAGCTTCCGGCTGCTGTGCTCCGGTGCCGCATCCCCCGTGCACCGGCCCTGGGCCGAGCAGGTACGGCCGCGGCTGGCGGCCGCCGGCCTCGACCGGGGCTGGCTGGCCGAACTGATCCCGCCCTCGGGGTACGTCCCCGACTTCCTCAATCCGGCACCCGCCGGGCCGGCTCCCGCCCTGACGGAGGAACTGGCCGGGATCCGGGCTTCTCCCACCGCCCGGGTGCGCCGGGACCTCGACCGCCTGCGGCGCGAGCGGGGAGGTCTCGGCCCCCGGACACGGAGCCTGTATGCCGAACCGCAGGCCCGCCTGGAGCGGGTCGCCGAGGAGATCGAGACGTACTGGGAGCTGGCGCTGGCGCCCTACTGGGCGCGGATCCGCGCGGTCCTCGACGCCGACGTCTTCCACCGGTCCCGGCAGGTCGCCGAGCACGGCGCGGGCCGGCTCTTCAACGATCTGCACCCCTCGGTGAGCTGGGACGACAACGCGCTCCGGCTGGCGCGCCGGCACCGGCCCCTGTCCCGCGGGACGGCGGGCGCGGGGCTGCTGCTGATTCCCTCGGTCTTCACCGGGCCGGTCCCGTTCACCCGCGTGACGCCGCCCGAACCGCCGCAACTCGCCTATCCGGCGCGCGGCACGGGTGCGCTGTGGGAACCGTGTCCAGCCACCCGGACCGAGGCCCTGGCCGCCGTCCTCGGCCGGTCCCGGACCCTGCTGCTGACCGAGCTGGAGTCCCCGGCGTCCACCACCGAACTGGCCCGGCGCACCGGACTCTCGGCGGCCGGGGTCTCCCAGTACCTCACCGCGCTGCGCGCCGCGGGATTCGTCAGCGCGCACCGGGCCGGCCGCTCGGTGCTCTACGCCCGCACCGCCGTCGCCGAGTCCGTCCTGGCCGCATCCTCCGAGGAGCGGTCCGCGCCGGGCCGCCCGCCCCACCCGTCCGGGTGATCACCTTTCGCCACCCTCGATCCGTGCTGCGACATGTCGCTATAAAGGGGCCCGTCACGTTGATCAACTGATGGGCACTCATCATGCTGAAGGCCGCCCTGCAGGTCCTCGCCGCCGCGTCGCTCGCCTCCGCCGCCGCTATCTCCCCGGCCACCGCCGCACCTTCCGCCCCCGCACCTTCCGCCCCCGCGCGTTC
>NZ_JARAYQ010000512.1:0-2148 GCF_033794505.1 Streptomyces sp. MB09-01
GTCGGCGAGCACCTCATGGGAGTGATCGGCATGACTCACCGTTCTCGCACGCACCGCCTCGTGTTGCTTTCTGCCTCCGCGGCCCTGGCCGCGGGGGGTGTGCCGGCTTCCGCCGGTGCGGCCGCCGCCGCACCCGTGCCGCCGCTGTACGTCACGGCCGTGGCCGCGATGCCCGCCGTGGAGTGGGTGGAGACCACCGATGCGCCAAGTGGGATCACCGTCGAGCTCCCCGGGAAGGCCACGGTCCGAAAGGCGAGCGTTTCCATCGACGGCAAGCCCGTCGAGTCGCGCGTGTACGGGCTGGACACCGCGGACGGAGGGGCGGCTTTCAGCGTCCACGACATGCCGGGCGACCGTTACTCCCTGGAGGACAATCTCCAGCGCTTCCTAGAGTCGTACATGGTGAACACCGCCGAACCTCTGACCAGCAGCGACGTGCGCCGGCACACGGTGGACGGCCGGCCCGTCCTCGATGCGCGTCTCACCTCCGAGACGGGCGATGAATCCTCGGTCGGCTTTACTCGGCTCATCGCCGACGACGACCACTTCGTACAGGTTGTGGTTTTCGGTCCCGAGGCGAAGGAAAAGGCCCTGAAGGCGATGCAAGAGCGGCTCCTCGACAGCCTCCGCATCCCCTGAGCCGGGGCCGGTCAGTGGGGCGCGGTCAGCTCGGCAGTCAGCTCCGGACAGGACCAGAGCGACAGCGGGACGCCCGTCTCGGCGGGCAGCTGGCAGGCCAGTGCCTTGGCCTCGGCGACCTGCGCAGGAGTGAAACGGGCGGGGCGCCCGGAGTGCTTGCGGTCGGCCAGGGCCGGCAGCTCGCCGTGGGCGAACCGGCCGCGCCAGGTCCGGACCGTGTCCACGTGCAGGTGGGTCTCGGCGGCGAACAGCCCTACCTGCCAGGACACAGAGGTCGGTGCAAACTCCGCCGCCGCGACACGACCGAAGCGATCATCGGCGCCGTTACGGGGACCCTGATCCGACCACAGCTCCTCCTCCTGGGCCGCCGCGCCGCCGCCGGCCAGCTCCGCTCGATCGGCCGCACAGGGCCTCCAGCTGCGCTGATGCACCCGGAGATCACCATCGTCTGGGCCAAATCCGCCTACGTCGGCCAGCTCGCCACCTGGGCCAAGGCCCGTGCTCGGTGAAGAAGGTCAGCCGGCCGAAAGGCGCGGTCGGGTTCGTCGTACATGACCCGCCGCCTCACCTGCAGCAACTCCCAGTCGGGCAAGTGAACGGAGAAGCCCTGCTCGACGCCCTGACCAGCCTGTCCATACCAGCGCCCTTTCCGGCCTCGGCAGTCGCTCTCGGCCTGCGGGATGCAGTGCTCGGCTCAGACGCGACGGAAGCGGATGAAATCCACCTCGTCCGCGTTGGTGGCAAAATCGACCCGCCAGCGGCCGGCCCCGAGCGCGATGATGCCCACCCCGTCATCCGCTGAAATCTGCGCCGGGTCCGCGGCTCCTTCGAAAGCCGAATCGAACATGTAAAGGCGGCCGTCGGTCAGCGAGATGGCGTCCACTCCGACAGAACGCCAGCCCTCTGCGGGAATCTTTTCCAGATCGGCACAGGCTTCACTGATCGAGTTGCGCACGAGCACCCCGCCCTCGCTGTCCGCCTCGAACCAGGTAAGGGCCTCACCGTCCAGGATCAGGACCGGCTTCCCCTGGACATCGACCCACCCGAAGCCACCGTACGGCGTTCCCTCGAAGACCGGCGGATCGCATGCCCGGTCATAGTCGCACTCCGGGCCGTTCGCACCGCCCCAGGTCCATCCCTCAGGAACTTCGGCGCCCACAGGAGGCAGCGTCCCCCGCCAGTGCTCGGCAGCCTCTGCCGGGACCACGATGATCGGTCCACCGCCTGAATTCGTCCACGGTCGCCCGTGTTCGTCGATATTGGCCCCCACGGGGCACCTCCCGCTGCTCTCCCTGAGTCACGCATCCCGCGCGACACCAACGATGCTTCCATGCGTGAGCGACCACGGACGAGCCAGCACTACTCATGTCATGTGATCAGGCTGTCGGTAGAGATCAGAAACAGGTACTCAGAGGTCGTTTTCGTCCGATGTTTCACCCCAGAATCGGGTGTTCTGTGGTCTTCTTCGGGTCGCGCCAGGAGATGGTGTTCTCGCTGGTGAGGCGGCGG
>NZ_JARAYQ010000513.1:0-2146 GCF_033794505.1 Streptomyces sp. MB09-01
GGTGGGGTCGGTGGGGCGCGGCGGGCGGCCGCGGCTCCTGGAACAGGCGGTCAGCCGCGGCTCTTGGAGCGCGGACGCAGGGCGGCCGCAGCGAGGACGGCCGGGGTGGTGACGACGACCATGAGCATCACGGTGGACATTCCGTTCGGCCCGCGCCGCTCCAGGGCCACCGCGCGGTACGGACGCACGTGGAAGGCACTCACGCGCGATGCGGCGGCGGCCCTGGGCCCGGGCGGGGCGGGTGCGTCGGCGGGCGCCCCTGCGGCTGCGCCCGCGGGATCCGGCGCGGGCTCCGGCGGCTCCGCGCGCCCGGCCCCGGCCTCCGCGGAGGGCTCCGCCGGGGCCGGCACGACCGGCGGCTCCCCGGGCGCCGGCCGCTCGGGCCGCGCCGGCCGCTCGGGCAGCCCAGGACGTCCGGGCAGGGCAGCGGCCGGCGCGGGCATCCGCCCCGGGTGGTGCACGGTGGGCCGGTCGGCGCCGGGCACGGCCGCCCGTACCGAGGGCCGCCCGGAAGGCCGGGTGACGGGCCCCCTCGGCTGCGGCCCTTTCATCGGCACGCACAGGTCGACGCGGGCGCCGCGGCCGTGGCCGTCGCCCGCGACCGCCACGTGGCCGTGAAGCGGGCAGAGCGCCGCCACCAGCCCCGCCCCGGCGAAGTACTGCCAAGCGGTCACGCGCGTCCTCCCGAATTCCACAGCAGATGCATGGGTCACCGCTGAAGAAACGATCAAGGGCCGTCTTCGACACGCCGCGGCCCGATCGGGAACCCTGACGCGGGCATCACGTCACCCGCTCGCGCGTCCCGCCGTCACGCGGTCGTGCGTCCCACCGTCACGCGGTCGTGGGTCCCGCCGTCACGCGGTCGTGCGTCCGCCCGTCCGTGCGCCCGGCCCCGGCCCACGGCGGCGATGCGGCATGATGTCGCCATGGGGACCCAGGGGGAGAACGCCCGACTGATCGCCGGGCGTTACCGGCTGGATGCCAAACTCGGCCGCGGCGGCATGGGCATCGTGTGGCGCGCCACCGACCAGCTGCTCGGCCGGTGCGTCGCCGTCAAGGAGGTGGCGCTCGATCCCGCGCTGTCCGAGGACGAGGCCCGGCTCCAGCGCGAGCGCACGCTCCGCGAGGCACGCGCGGCAGCGCAGCTCAAGCACCCGCACATCATCGTGGTGCACGACATCGTCGAGGACGACGAACGCCCGTACATCGTCATGGAGCTGGTCGAGGGCGGCTCCCTCGCCGACCGGCTGTCCCGTACCGGCCCCGTGGACCCCGCGGAAGGCGCCCGGATCGGGATCGCCCTGCTCGGCGCCCTGCGCACGGCGCACGCGGCGGGGGTGCTGCACCGGGACATCAAGCCGGCGAACGTCCTGCTCGAGGCACCGGGCGGCCGGCCCGTCCTCACGGACTTCGGGATCGCGCAGGTGGCGGGCGCGACGACGCTGACCTCGACCGGGGCCTTCGTCGGTTCCCCCGAGTACACCGCGCCCGAACGGATGTCCGCGCAGACGCCGGTGGGACCCGAGTCCGACCTGTGGTCGCTGGGCGCCCTGCTCTGCGCGGCGGTGAGCGGCACGTCCCCGTTCCGGCGGGACTCGCTCGGCGGGGTGCTGCACGCGGTGGTCTACGACGAGATCCGGCCGCCCGCCGCGTGCGGGCCGCTGCTGCCGGTGGTGCAAGGGCTGCTGGAGCGCGATCCCGCCCAGCGGCTCGGCGCGCAGGAGGCGGAGCGGCTGCTGCGGGCGTACGCGGCGGCGCCGGAGTACACGCCGACGCAGAACGTGGCCGGGCCCGCCGTACCCGTACCGGCGCCCGTACCGCCACCGGCACCTCCCCGGGCACCTTCGCAGGCACCGGCGCCGACTCCCGTGCCGGCAACGGCACCCGTGACCGCACCCGCGGCCACAGCCGCGGCATCGGCATCGGCCGTCCCGGCCCCCGGGAAGCGGCGGCCGGGGGCCGCGCTGATCGCCGGCCTGCTGGTGGCCGCGATCGCCGGCGCGGGCGTCTCCGCCGCCGCGCTGCTCATGAACGACGACGAACGCAGGGGACAGGCCTCCACGAGCGGGGCGGCCGGCGGCCACAGCTCGGCCCCGGACACGGTCACCTCCCCGACCCCCGCACCCACGACCCCTGGCGCCACAAC
>NZ_JARAYQ010000514.1:0-2122 GCF_033794505.1 Streptomyces sp. MB09-01
TCTCCATCACGGCGCGGGCCTGCTGCTTTTCGTCGCGCTTGGCCGAGGTCAGGAAGGCCTTGAGCTCCTTGGCGACCACGGCGGCGACGAGGACCCCCGCCACCGTGCTCGCCGACATCCGACGCCGCGTCGCCGCCGGCACACTGCCGCTCACCGTCCAGATGCTCCAGCTCCTCGGCGCCACCATGGTGATCGAAGCGCGTCTAGCCGCCGCCGAGGCGGTCTTCCCCGGCATCACCCGCCTCACCGACGAGAAGCCGGCCGCGCTCACCGTCTACCGCGTCTCGCGCCGCAACATCCCGTACGCCACCTTCGCCACCCGGGAGGCGGCCCGCGCCCAGGGCGAGGCATGGCTGAAGCACAGGCCCCTCCCGGAGGGAGCCCGAACCGAGTGGGTACCGGAGAACATCGACGGTCACACCGATGAGGACCTGATGCTGTTCGGCCCGGGCCCGGACGAGGAGTCCGTCACCAGCATCCGGATCACGGTGCTGCCGGTCCTGGTCGACTACGACCCGGAAGCCGAGGGCTGACGTGTACCGGGTCATGTGGGAAGTCGACGTCCCGATAGAGCGCGTCGGCACCAGCGAGCGCGGCGTCCACGTCTTCACCGGCCTCGCCGAGAACGGCCGCGAGGCCCGCCAGGCCGCGCAGCGCGCCTGGGAGACGGCCCTCCTGCACACCCTGGCTGGCCGGGACGTCCCCGGCGCCGCCCACCGCACCGACTGGTCCGCCCGCGGACTGCGCCCCGGCTGGAACCTGCGCTGGGACCAGGCCACGCACAAGGGCATCGAGCTCTAGATCCGCCCCGGGACGGCCGTCAAGGCCTGAGAAACCGCCGGCCGCCCCGGGCCCCTCACCCGCCAAAACGAGAGAGAGACCACCATCATGCACGCCACCCGTCGCAAGCAGCACCACATCTCCACCACCCGCCGGCTGAGCACCGCCGGCCGGTTCCTGAAGTCCCTGGCCAAGGCCAACCCCCAGCTTGCCGACCGCGCGTTCGTATGCAGCCGCTGCGCCGTCGCCTGGCAGGGCGACGAGGCCGACTGCTGGAGCTGCGGCCACCCCGCCAGCTTCTCCTCCCACCACCACGGCTCCGCCCTCCACCACCTCCTCGCCCCCACCAAGATCACCCGCACCCTCGTCTCGACGGGAGCGGCGTCGTGACCGGCCTCGCCTCCCTGACCTGGCTGATCGGCACCTATGCCCTCAGTGACCACATCAACGCCTGCGTCAACGAAATGGTCGAGGCCGGAACCGAGTACGCGCAGGCCTGCACCGCGGTCACCGACGCGGCCGACGCCGGCGAGGCCTGGGCCATCGCCGCCACCCGCCAAACCTGGGAGCGTCGACCGGACACCGACGAGGACGACGCCCCCATCCGGCGCCTGTACGTCCTGGAGCGCACCAGCAACACCGTCGTGGTCGCCGACCTCGACCTCGACGAGGACCCGCAGGCCAACAGGATCGGCGGCCTGCAACTGCGGCACTCTCGCCTCGCAGACGAGGAGCAGGGCGCCGTGGTCGACGTCGACCTGCTGAACCTGTACGACCTGACGGCCTGGGAGCCCTTCGAACACCTGCTGCCCACCGCCGCCGTCCCGGCCGCCGGGACCATGGGGGTGGGGGAGTGAGCACCACCGAACTCGCCCTCTGGCCGCGGCTGACCGGCGAGGAGCCGTGCCGGGCGCCCGGGGCCGATCCCGAGGACTGGACCGGGACCCCCAAGCAGCGCGTGAACGGCCAGCTGGCCTGCCTCAGCAAGTGCCCCGAGGCGGTGCGCGAGCAGTGCCTGGCCTGGGCCCTGGACCACCCGAGCCGCGCCGGATCCGGGATCTGGGCCGGTACCACCCTCTCGGACCGCCGCCGCCTGCGCAGGGAGCGCCGCGACGCCGCCGCGGCCTGACGGCCACCACCCCGCTCACCCGTCCGTCCGGTACGGCCTCTTCCCGTACCAGACGGACGGCCCCCGGACCTCACTCGTACACCGGGCGGAACCCGGCCCCGGCCGGACAGCCGCCCGCACGCTCGGAAGGGAGCCCCGATGAAGCTCCGTACGGACCTCGCCCCGCTCGCGGCCGCCGTCACCGACGCCGCCCGGGCCCTGCCCGCCCGGCCC
>NZ_JARAYQ010000515.1:0-2081 GCF_033794505.1 Streptomyces sp. MB09-01
GTCGTGGGGTGCGAGGGCCTCGTACTCCTTGTGGACCTCGCGCCGCTGGAAGAGCAGCTGGTACGCGCCGCGGTCCTCGGGCCGGATGCTGAACATCACCAGCCCCGCCGTCAGCCGGTCCAGCCGGTGCGCCGGGCTGAGCGCGGGCAGGTCCAGCTCCTCGCGGAGCCGGGCCAGGGCGGTCTCGGTGATGTGGCTGCCGCGCGGGGTGGTCGCCAGGAAGTGCGGCTTGTCCACGACCAGCAGGTGCGGGTCCCGGTGGACGACGCGGACCGCGAAGGGCACCCGCGGCTCGGGCTCCATGTCCCGGTGGAACCACAGGTAGCCGCCCGGCTCGTAAGGGTCCCTCGCGTGCAGGATGCGCCCGCCGGGGCCGAGCACCCGGCCGGCGGCCAGCAGGCGCGCGATGGAGTCGGCGCCGCGGGTGCCGGCGTAGCGGGCGGTGAGGTAGCCGCCGAGGTCCGGCCAGAGCCCGTCCGGGTCGGGCGGCAGCCGCAGCCGGACCGGGTCGATGCCGGCCCGCTGGGGGAGGGGCGAGGGGGGTGCCTGGGCTCTGCGTCTCATCGGGGACAGGCTATGCGGCTACTGCTGGGTGAAGGTGCCCAGGCGGTTGACGTCGAGGTATTCGACGCGGAGGGTGCCGTCGGCGAAGGTGACCCCGGTGCGGCCGACCGCGTTCTCGCCCGCGGTCTCGAAGCTGAAGGTGTCCCCGTCGTAGTGGGTGAGCGGGAAGCGCAGCGGCTTCGGGCCGAGGGACAGGGTGAGCGCGCCGTCGTCGGCCGCCGTCACGGTCGCCTTGCCGTAGTAGGGGTTGTCGTAGGTGCCGGTGTACGCGGCGCTGTCCCGGGCGGGCTTCGCGCCGGCGGGCGGGTGGGCGTAGTCGGTGGAGGAGCGGCCCGGGTCCTCGAGCGCCTGGGCGTAGGCGGAGGCGGCCAGGGCGAGCCAGTCGGTGCTGACCTTGCCGTGCTCGGCGAAGTCGAAGAAGTCCAGGGCCACGGCGTCGGGGAGGCCGACCGGGGCGCCGTTGGTCAGGACGACGATGCCGAGCCTCTCCAGGGGGAGCATGGTGACGTTGGTGTTGGCACCGAGATCGAAGGCGCCGGAGTGGCTCAGGCGCAGGCGGCCGGCGCCGTCGTAGCTGACGTTCCAGCCGAGCCCGTAGAAGCTGGTCGTGCCGACCGCGTTGGCCGGCTGCGACACGATCTCGGGCACGTGGGTGCGGGCGAGGGTGTCGGCGGGGACGATCCGCTTCCCGTCGAGGGTGCCGCCGGACAGTTGCAGCCGCAGCCAGCGGGCCATGTCCGTGGCGGTGGAGCTGACACCGCCGGCCGGGGCCTGGGCGTCCGGGTCGCGGACGAAGCGCGGGCTCCAGGTGCCGTCCGGGTTCTTGACGTGGGTGGACGCGCGGTCGGGGGAGTTGATGAAGGCGGAGAACTCGGTGCTCGTACGGGTCATGCCGGCGGGCTTGAAGAGGGTGTCCGCACTGAGCTTCTGCCAGCTGCTCCCCTTGGCGCGGGCCACGGCCTCGGCGGCCGCGGTGAACCCGAAGTTGGTGTAGGCGTAGCTCGCGCGGAAGGGGGAGAGGGGTTCGAGCCGCAGGTGGTCGAGGATGTACGCCTGGTCGTAGCCGAGGTCTTCGAGGAGGTCGCCGGCGTGGTCGGGCAGGCCGCTGCGGTGCGAGAACAGGTCGGCGGTGGTGACGTGCTCGGTGACCCAGGGGTCCTTGAGGGAGAACCCGGGCAGGACGGTGCGGCCGTCCCACTCGTCGGGGCCGGTGAGAGCGCCGGCCACGACCGTGGAGGAGACGGGCTTGGAGAGGGACGCGATCTGGAAGACGGTGTCGGGGCCGACCCCGGCGTTCTCGCCGGTTCTGCGCAGCCCGTAGCCCTTGATGTGGACGACCTCGTCGTCGTGGACGACGGCCACGGACACGCCGGGGACGCCGGTGCGGCGCATCATGTCCGCGACGGTGCGGTCGAGGCGGGCGACGGCCTTGTGCACCACCGCGGCCCCTACCGCGGGGTTGTCTTTTATAACCATCTACCTCGGCCGCAGACATAAGAGGGTGAATTCTGGGGGTG
>NZ_JARAYQ010000516.1:0-2055 GCF_033794505.1 Streptomyces sp. MB09-01
GCCCCCACCCTGCCCGACGCCGCGGCCGAACGACCCCGGCGCGGCAGCCACGAGAAGGACACGAGCGAGGAGGGCGAGGGGCCCGCTGCCGGCCCGGGCAACGCCCAGCCCCAGGAGCCGACCGACTGACCCGCGCCCGAGGGACCCGAGAGATACGCAGCGCCGAGCCGCCGAGGGCGCCGACGGCGCCGACGGCCCTGGGATCGCACACGAAGAAAGGCGGTGGATCATGGGCGAGAAGGACCAAGACCCCCGCCCGGCGCTGCTCCCCGATGAGGGAGCCATGCTGGACGAACACGGCCGCCCGCCGGGAGCCGCGTCCAGGACCGGCACGGGCGGGGGCCCGCCCGCCGACCCGGACCGCGTGGACCGCGCACGTGCCGAGAAGCCGCGGGAGGAGGCTCGAAAGGGCGGGTCAGTCTGAGGCGGCACCCCGCCCGCGCGCACCCGGACCGGTAGCCGCGGCCCCTGTTCCCGGACATGTGGCGGGGAAGACGAACCGCTCGACTGCCCTGTTCTTCCCTCCAGTAGCTTCGGCCAGTGCCGAGAGCCTGCAGTCGGGGCCGAGGACGAACGCGGTGACGGCCATCAGGTCGGCGTCACGGTAGCGGCTGCCTCGGGTACGAGGCCGGGCACCGGCCTGGACCTTGACGTCGTCGGTGCGCGGGTTCATCACAGACCTCCCTGGCGATGGTCCGGGCGCCCGGCACGGTGGCCCGACAGACGCTCGCGTGCGGCGAAGAGGGCGAGCCAGAGCGCGATCGCGAGGCCGCCGGCCACGCTGACCGGCACCGGCACATGGGCCACGGCGCCGAGGATGACACCCAGGACGAGCATTGCACCTACGAGGAAGAGCACGGGAGTTCCTCCCACTTTCAGGTAACAGTTGTTTACCGACTACCCGGTTCAATTCGCCTCATGCCGGCCGCCGTTGACTGGGACGCGGTTGACTGCCCTGCATGAGTCCGAACACCGGTGCCCGCGAGGCAGAGCGCCGCCGTACCCGACGCGCGCTCCCCGCCACGGCTTGGGCCAGTCGGAGGATCAGAGCTTCGGAAACCCTCGGTCTCAGGGAGGTCGCCAGGCGGGCTGGCGTCAACCCGCCGCCTTCTACCGGCACTTCCCCTGCATGGAGGAGCTGGGTACCGCACTCGCACTCGTCGAGGAAACCCCGGCTGACCGAACCGGCATGACGCGGGGCCGGTCGAGTGCGCTGGGGTGCCGACACGCGCCATCCCGCCCACCACCCGGGCCGGCATCCGTGAGACGGTCCTGCCACCAGGCAGCGATCCTCCTCAACGGCACACTCATCAGCCTCAAGTGATCGGCACTGCCCGATCTGGAGGCGCTGGTCATGCCTGCGCTGCCGCGAGATCACTCGCGCTGGCGCCCGGGCTACGGTCTGCACATGATCTATCTGATAGGCGGCCCGCCCCGGGTGGGCAAGAGCACCCTCGCATGGATGCTGCTGGACCGGGCCGGTATCCCGGGGTGCCCGACCGACGCTCTGGTTTCGATGCTGCAGCGCGCTGCGCCCGAGCACGACGTGCGGCACGGTACACATCCGGACAAGGCCGTACGGGCGCAGTCCTTCCTCGTTGAGTTCGTCCGCGCCGTCGGGGAGGGCCTCGACGACTCCGATCCCCTGGACGGCTATGTCGTCGAGGGCGACATCGTCACGCCCGCGGCGGCCACCGCCGCCGCGGGTCTCGGGATGCCACTGAGCTGCGTCTTCCTCGGAAACACGGAGCTGACCACCGAACACTTGAGGGCCGCCCCGGACTGGCTCGATGGATCCGATGACACCACCTACCGGAAGATCGCCGCGTGGGTCAGGGAGCAGAGCACTGCCCTCCGTGAAGCCTGTGCAGCCAGCGGACACGTCTACATCGAGTTGGGGGCCGGCTACGCGCAAGGCCTCGAGCGAGCCTACTCGGCGCTGATGGAGAGGGCAGGGGGCGTTCAAGCATGACGCCGGCCGCAGGGCCGACTCCCCCGATGTCCACCGCAGCGTCGTCCAGTGCCGGTCGGAACGCCCCGGCCGCTCCCCCGTCC
>NZ_JARAYQ010000517.1:0-2021 GCF_033794505.1 Streptomyces sp. MB09-01
CCCCCACAGGTGCGGGGGCTCCTCGCCCCAAGGCGTCTCGCCGTCCGGCCGCAGCCCCTCGCGCAGGGCGCCCTCCTGCGGGTCGAGGCCGTACTTCACGTAGCCGGCCCGCGAACCCAGTACGCGGAAACGCGGTCCGAGCTGGGCGGTGGTGGCGCTGGCGTAGAGGTGGGAGCGGATCCCGTTCGCGTGCGTGACGGCGATGAAGGTGTCGTCGTCGGTCTCGGCGCCGGGGCGGCGCTCGTCGGCCTCCGCGTAGACCCGTACGGCCGGACCGAACAGCACGAGCGCCTGGTCCACGAGGTGGCTGCCGAGGTCGTACAGCAGGCCGCCGATCTCCTCCGGTGCGCCGGACTCGCGCCAGCCGCCCTTGAGCTGCGGGCGCCAGCGCTCGAAACGGGACTCGAAGCGCTGGATCTCGCCGAGTTCGCCCTCCGCCAGGAGGCAGCGCAGGGTGAGGAAGTCGTTGTCCCAGCGGCGGTTCTGGAAGACGGAGAGGAAGGTTCCGCTGCGCTCCGCGAGGGCGGCGAGGGCGCGGGCCTCGGCGGCGGTGGCGGCGAGCGGCTTGTCCACGACCACCGCGACTCCGGCTTCGAGGGCGGTGGTGGCGAACGGGACGTGCGTCCGGTTGGGGGAGGCGATCACGACCAGGTCGAGGTCCCGGTCCCACAGCTCGGCGGCGGTGGCGGCGATGTGGACGCCGGGGAACTCCGCGCGGGCCTGGGCCTGGCGGGTCGGGTCGGAGGTGACGACCGTGTCGAGGGCGAGTCCGTCCGTGGCGGCCACGAGGGGGCCGTGGAAGACGGAACCGGCGAGTCCGTAGCCGATGAGGCCGACGCGGAGGGGTGCGGGGGAGGAAGGGGAGGCGGGGTTGCTCATGGAACCACTTTGGCAACAGTGTTGTCGAAGTGCAAGGAAGGTGGACAATGGACTCGTGAACAGGGGTAGCGGGGACGAACGCGGCGGGGTGAACCTGCCGGCGCTGCGCGGGTACAACGAGGCGCTGATGCTGGATCTGCTCCGCGGCGCAGGCCCGGCGGGCCTGGGCCGCGCCGAGCTCGCGGCCCGTACGGGACTGACTCCGCAGGCCGTCAGCAAGATCACGGCCCGGCTCGGCGCGGACGGGCTGGTCGCGGAGGCCGGGCGAGCCGCGTCCACCGGCGGCAAACCGCGCACCCTGCTCCGGCTGGTGCCGGACGTGCATCACGCCGTCGGAGTGCACCTGGACCGCGACGAGCTCCGGGCGGTACGGGTGGACCTGGCCGGCCGCGTCGTTGCCGAGAGCGGTGGCCCGCTGGACTTCGGCGCCGGCCCGGAGGCGGTGGTGGAGGCTGTCGTACGGGCGGTCGCGCGGGTCGGAGACCCGGCCGACCTGGGACTCCTGGGCGTCGGGGTGGCCGCACCGGGGCCGCTCGACCACCGGGCCGGGACGATGGGGCGGGTGACGGGGTTCCCGAGCTGGAAGGGCTTTCCGCTGCGGGGGGTGCTGCAGGGGCGGCTGGGCCTGCCGGTGCTGCTGGACAAGGACACGAACGCCGGTGCGGCCGCGGCTGCCGGGGCGTGGCTCCGGGCCGCCTGGCCGGATGCGGGTGCCGGGCGTGACGCGGATGCGGGGCGTGGCACGGATGCCGCGCCGGATGCGTATGCGTATGCGTATCCGTTTGCCGGCGGAGGGCCCCGCACCTGCGTGTACCTGCACGTCGGGACCGGGCTCGGCGCGGGATTGTGGCTGGGCGGCGAGGTCTACCGCGGTGAGCGCTCGGCGGCGGGGGAGTTCGGCCACCAGGTGCTCCTGCTGGACGGCCCGCCGTGTCGGTGCGGGGCGCGCGGCTGTGCGGAGGCGCTGTGCCTGGGGGCGGTGGCCCGAGGTGATCTTCCCGAGGCGGCACGGATCCTGGGCGAGGCCGCGGCCAATTTGGTCGCGCTGCTGGATGTGGACCGTGTGCTGCTCGGCGGGCGTGTGGTGGCGGCGGCGCCGGTCGTCTTCGTGGAGGGGGTCCGGTCGGTGCTGGCCCTCCGGG
>NZ_JARAYQ010000518.1:0-2009 GCF_033794505.1 Streptomyces sp. MB09-01
ATGGAGGCCCTCGGCGTCACCGTTCCGCTGATCTGCTCGGTGACGGTGGAGACGACGGGCACGATGCTGTTGGGCTCCGAGATCGGTGCGGCGCTGACGGCGCTGGAGCCGCTGGGCATCGACATGATCGGCCTGAACTGTGCGACCGGTCCTGCGGAGATGAGCGAGCACCTGCGCTATCTGGCGCGCAACGCCCGTATCCCGCTGTCCTGCATGCCCAACGCCGGCCTGCCCGTCCTGACGAAGGACGGCGCGCACTATCCGCTGGGCGCGTCGGAGCTGGCGGAGGCCCAGGCGGGCTTCGTCCGCGAGTACGGGCTTTCGCTGGTCGGCGGCTGCTGTGGCACGACCCCCGAGCACTTGCGGCAGGTGGTGGAGCGGGTCCGTGGCACGGCCGTCACCGGGCGCACCCCCCAGCCCGAGCCCGGCGCCGCCTCGCTCTACCAGAGCGTGCCCTTCCGCCAGGACACTTCGTACATGGCGATCGGTGAGCGTACCAACGCCAATGGGTCGAAGAAGTTCCGTGAGGCGATGCTGGAGGCGCGCTGGGACGACTGTGTGGAGATGGCCCGGGACCAGATCCGTGAGGGCGCGCACATGCTCGACCTCTGTGTGGACTATGTGGGCCGTGACGGTGTCGCGGACATGGAGGAGCTGGCGGGCCGTTTCGCCACCGCCTCCACGCTGCCGATCGTTTTGGACTCGACCGAGGTTCCGGTGATCCGGGCGGGGCTGGAGAAGCTGGGCGGGCGGGCGGTCATCAACTCGGTGAACTACGAGGACGGTGATGGCCCTGAGTCCCGTTTCGCGAAGGTCACCGGGCTGGCGCGGGAGCATGGGGCGGCGTTGATCGCGCTGACGATCGACGAGGAGGGGCAGGCCCGCACCGTCGAGCACAAGGTCGCCATCGCCGAACGGCTGATCGATGATCTGACGGGGAACTGGGGGATCCGTGAGTCGGACATCCTCATCGACACGCTGACGTTCACGATCTGCACGGGGCAGGAGGAGTCCCGGAAGGACGGGATCGCCACGATCGAGGCGATCCGTGAGCTCAAGCGGCTTCATCCGGACGTCCAGACCACGTTGGGCCTGTCGAACATTTCCTTCGGTCTGAATCCGGCGGCGCGGGTCCTGCTGAACTCGGTGTTCTTGGACGAGTGTGTGAAGGCGGGTCTGGATTCGGCGATCGTGCATGCTTCGAAGATCCTGCCGATCGCCCGTTTCGACGAGGAGCAGGTCACCACCGCGCTGGATCTGATTTACGACCGGCGTGAGGGCGACTACGACCCGCTGCAGAAGCTGATGGCGCTGTTCGAGGGTGTCAACACCAAGTCGCTGAAGGCCGGCCGGGCCGAGGAGCTCCTTGCGCTGCCGCTGGACGAGCGGCTGCAGCGGCGGATCATCGACGGGGAGAAGAACGGTCTGGAGGCCGATCTCGACGAGGCGCTGCGGACCCGTCCTGCGCTCGACATCGTCAACGACACGCTGCTGGAGGGGATGAAGGTCGTCGGTGAGCTGTTCGGTTCCGGGCAGATGCAGCTTCCGTTCGTCCTGCAGTCCGCGGAGGTCATGAAGACGGCGGTGGCCTATCTCGAGCCGCACATGGAGAAGACCGACGACGAGGGCAAGGGCACGATCGTGCTGGCCACGGTGCGTGGTGACGTCCATGACATCGGCAAGAACCTGGTCGACATCATCTTGACGAACAACGGCTACAACGTCGTCAACATCGGTATCAAGCAGCCCGTCTCGGCGATCTTGGAGGCGGCGCAGGAGCACAAGGCCGACGTGATCGGCATGTCGGGTCTGCTGGTGAAGTCGACCGTGATCATGAAGGAGAACCTGGAGGAGCTCAACCAGCGCAAGCTGGCCGCCGACTACCCGGTCATCCTGGGCGGTGCGGCCCTGACCCGCGCCTACGTCGAACAGGACCTCCACGAAATCTACGAGGGCGAGGTCCGCTACGCCCGCGACGCCTTCGAAGGCCTGCGCCTCATGGACGCCCT
>NZ_JARAYQ010000519.1:0-1973 GCF_033794505.1 Streptomyces sp. MB09-01
CGCCCCTGCCCCGCGAGGAACTCCGCGAACGTGCCCTTGCCCACCGCGTGGGACGGAGCCAGGTGGCTGCCCCGGCGGAAGGCGGCGTACGTCCTGCCCGCCAGCGGGACGGGGACCACCCGGCCGCGGCGGCCGGTCGCCTCCAGGTAGGTGCGGGCCAGGTCCGTCAGGCGCCGGATCTGCGGGCCGCCCATGTCGGGGACCCGGCCCGCCGGGGTGGGGACCGCGAGGCCGGCCAGCCGGTCCGCGACCTCCTCGACGGCGATCGGCTGCACCGGGACCCCCCTCGGCATCGGCACGACCGGCAGCTTCGCCGCCGCGTCCGTCACCTGCGCCACCAGGTCGTGGAACTGCGTGGTGCGCAGGATCGTCACCCCCAGCCCGGATCCCTCCAGCATCCGCTCCACCCGCAGCTTCGCCTTGTAGTAGCCGAGCGGAACCACGTCCACCCCGACGATCGAGATGTAGACGATGTTGCCGACCGTCCCCGCCCGGCGGGCCGCGTCGATCAGGTGCTCCGCGGCCGCCCCGTCGCCCTTGCCCGCCCGGCGCGTGTCGCTCGCGCAGTGCACGACCACCTCCGCGCCCGCCATCGCCGCGTCCAGCCCGCTGCCGTCCTGCAGGTCCACCGGATGCTCGGGGGCGTGCCGGCTCAGGGCGCGGACCTCGTGGCCCGCCTCCCGCAGCCGGGACACGACCAGCGTGCCGAGGGTGCCGGTGCCTCCGGTGACGAGGATGGTGCTCATGGGGTCCGCCTTCCGCCGGGAACGTCTCTTCGCCAGCTGGGACAGGACAGCCCTCAGGAATGTGACAGTTGCCGTCGGAGGAAGGCCAGCTTCTCCGGATTGACCACCGTGCTGATGCCGCTGACCAGTCCATTCTCGATTTCCACCAGGAGGACCGCCACCTCGCCGAAGAGCAGCGCGGGCGTGCCGTTGACCTCCGCGACGGTGACCGGCAGGCCCGCGGCGAACTTCTCCAGCACCCCGATCGAGAACCGGGCCACCTTGTCCCGCCCCAGGATCGGCCGCAGCGCCGAGCCGACCACGCCGCCGCCGTCCGACACGTACCGCACGTCGGCCGTCAGCAGGCCCTCCAGCCGGTCCAGGTCCCCCTCGCGGGCCGCCGAGAGGAAGGTCTCCACGAGGCTCTGCCAGCGCTCGGGGTCCGGTGCGAAGCGCCGCTCCTCGGTGGCCGCCCGCTCCGCCGCGACCCGGCCCGCCGCCCGCCGGTAGAGCTGGCGGCAGTTGGCCTCGCTGAGGTCCAGGAGCCCGGCGATCTCCCGGTGGCCGTACGCGAAGGCCTCGCGCAGCACGTAGACCGCCCGCTCCACCGGCGTGAGCTGCTCCAGCAGCACCAGCAGGGCCATGGACACGCTGTCCCGCTGCTCCGCCGACTCCAGCGGGCCGAGCGTCCCGTCGCCTGTGAGGACCGGCTCCGGGAGCCAGGGGCCGACGTACTCCTCGCGCCGGACGCGCGCCGAGGTGAGGTTGTTGAGGCACAGGTTCGTGACGACCTTGGCCAGCCAGGCCCCCGGGTGCCGGATCTCCGCGCGGTCCGCCGAGACCCAGCGCAGGTACGCGTCCTGCACGGTGTCCTCGGCCTCCGAGGCGGAGCCGAGCATGCGGTAGGCGATGCCGAACATCCGGGGCCGGTGTTCCTCGAAGTCCGCGTCGGTCGCGGTGACATGGGTGTTCACCGGGACAGCCTAGGCACGGGCGAGGACCCGGTGGCCGCCGGGCCACCGGGTCCCCACCCGTTCACGCAGGGTTCGAAGTCAGCAGGCGCCCTGGTCCTTCCAGACGCCCCATTCTCCGGTGGTGCCGGGCTCTTCGTTCTGCGTCCACCACTGGGCCTTCCAGTTGCGGCCCTTGTGGGAGACGACGTTGCCGCTGTTGTAGACCGTGCCCGCCACGTACGCCGGGCCGGTGCAGGCCCCGCCCGTCGGGGGAGGGGTGGTGGGCGGCGTGGTC
>NZ_JARAYQ010000051.1:0-38717 GCF_033794505.1 Streptomyces sp. MB09-01
GGGCTGGGGGTGGGGGCTGTCTGCGTCACGCGGACAGCCTCCGGCCGGGAGGGCCCCGCACGACAGTGGCCTGAACGACACCCTTCGATATGATCGGGCCATGAGCCCGCACCGCGTCGTCGTCCTCGCGCTCACCGGGCTGCTGCCCTTCGAGCTCGGCATCCCGCACCGGATCTTCGGCCGTGCCAAGGACTCCGCCGGAAAGCCGCTGTACGAGATCCGCACCTGCGCCCTGGCTCCCGGGCCGGTGCACACGGACGCCGATTTCGCCGTTCAGGTCGAGCACGGCCCCGAGCTGCTGGCCACGGCAGACACCGTGGTGGTGCCCGCCTCCTACGAGCTGGGGCCGGTGTACGAGGAGGGCCGGCTGAGCGACGAGCTCGCCGCGGCGCTGGCGCACATCCGGCCCGGGACGCGGCTCGTCTCCATCTGCACGGGCGGGTACGTGCTGGCCGCCGCCGGTTTCCTGGACGGCCGCCCGGCCACCACCCACTGGTTCCACGCCGAGCACTTCCAGCGGCTCTTCCCGTCCGTGCGGGTGGACGCCGACGTGCTCTACACCGACGACGGGGACGTGCTGACCTCGGCCGGGGTCGCCGCCGGCATCGACCTGTGCCTGCACATCGTGCGCCGCGACCACGGCGCGGCCGTCGCCAACGACGTGGCCCGGCGGACCGTCGTACCGCCGCACCGGGACGGCGGGCAGGCCCAGTTCATCGAACGCCCGGTGCCGCAGCCGCAGCTGGCCAGCACCGCGGCGGCCCGCGCCTGGGTGCTGGACCGGCTGCACGAGCCGGTGCGGCTGATCGACCTGGCCCGGCAGGAGGCCATGTCGGTACGGACGTTCACGCGCAGGTTCCGCGAGGAGGCCGGGATCAGCCCCGGCGAGTGGATCGTCGGGCAGCGCGTGGAACGGGCCCGGCGGCTGCTGGAGCGGACGGACCTGCCGATGGAACAGGTCGCCCGGGAGACGGGCTTCGGGACGGCGCAGTCGCTGCGCAAGCACGTGCAGGCGGCGCTGGGGGTCAGCCCGACGGCGTACCGGCGCACGTTCCGCGCGTCGGGCGGGGATGCGGGCGGGGGCACGGGCATGGGCACGGGCATGGGCATGGGCATGGGCGGGGATGCGGGCGAAGAAGGACGTGGGGCAGGCACCCTGCCATCTCCTGATGGGCCATCAGTCGATGCCGGATCCGTGCATTGACTTCTCCCGCCGCCCGCTCGTGAATGGCCCCCTGCGCAGGGGCTCGGCGCGAGGGAACCCAGGGGGCGGGCAGTGCGAACAGGGGCGCGGAAGCGGAGATGGTCGGCCGCCGTCGGCATGGCGGTGCTCGCCGCCACGACCGGGGGCGCCCTGAGCGCACCGGCCGCGGCCGAGGGGGAGGCGCCGCCCGGCCAGGTGGAGTTCCCGACGCACTGCCTGCCGCCCCAGGAGGCCGGACTCCCGCCCGCCGACGGGCCGACCACCGCCCGGATCACCGTCGACGACCCGGCTCCGCAGGTCGGCGACACCGTCACCGTGACCTACCAGGTGCTCCGGACCCCCGCCGTGCCACCCCTGGAGCCGAACGCGGCCGGCGGCGAACTTCCCGCCGACGTGCTGACCCCGACCGGCCGGATCGTGCTGGCGGGCGCCCAGGGCGGCGAGGTCACCGTCGTCGGGGCCAAGCGCAACGACCCCGTCCGGGCGGGCGAGCCCCTTCCCCCCGTCACCATGACCGGCACCTTCACCGTCACCGCGCCCGGTGAGATCACCCTCGCCCCGGGCAGCTACACCCTGCACACCAGCCACCTGCTGGACCTCGACACCACCTGCACCGCCGCGGCGCCGTCCGCCACCCCCGTCTCCGCACGCCTGACCGCGACCGAGCTGCCCACGGCCAACCTGCGCAGCGTCTTCCTCGCGGCGGCCCACGGAAAGCCGGGCGCCAAGGTCAAGGTCACCGCCGCCGGCTTCCCCCCGGGCGCGGCCGTGACGGTGGCCGGACGGGCCGGCGCCGCCGAAACCGCCGACCGGGTGAGCGCCACCGCAGACGAACGGGGCACGGCCCTGGTGGAGTTGCCGGTCACGGACAAGGCCACCACCGCGGTGATCGCCTACGAGGGCCCGGCCTGGTCGGCGACCCGGGGCTCCGGCCCGGCCGCGTACACCGTCATCGACGCCACCCCGGCGACGGCGGGCACCCGCAAGGTCACGGCCACCGTCGAACCGGGCGCCCTCGGCATGACCCAGGCCGACGAGGACATCACCCTCGGCGCCGTCCCGTACGGCGACGGCGGCGCCGCCCCCGGCCGGATCGGGACCGTGACCGTCACCGACGCCCGAGGCGGCCCGGCCGGCTGGTCCCTGACCGGCAAGGTCACCGACTTCACGGGACCGGGCGGAGTGCGCATCCCGGGCGCGTCCCTGTCCTGGACCCCGGCCTGCGTGGCGGCCGCGGGCAGCCCGAGCGCCTGTACGCCGGGCAGCGCGGGCGCGGTCGGCCCGGAGGGGGCCCTGCTGGCCTCCACCGCCGACGCCCCGCTGGTCGGCGGAACCTTCACGGTCGACGCCACGGTGACCCTGCGGGTCCCGCCGTACACCCCGCCGGGGGCGTACACGGCAGTCCTGACCCTGACCCTGTCGTGACGCTCCGCCTGCCGCTGCCGCTGCCGCTGCCGCTGCCGGTGCCGCTGCGCGGGGCCTTTCCCCCACCCCGCCCCTTCCCGGAACCGGGCTCTGCCCGGACCCGGTTCTCGAACGCCGGACGGGCTGAAAGGCAGCCCCGCCGGCGTTTGCGGACCGGGGTCTGGGGCGGAGCCCCAGGACGGCTCCGCGCAGCGGTGGCCCTGCTCGTCACCGCCGGGCTCCTCTTCCTGCTCGCCGCGCCGGCCGCCGCCGCAGACAACGGGCAGTGGTCCGTGCTGCCCGTTGCGACGGGCGTCGGCCGGCGGCCGTACTTCTACCTCGCCGCCGCGCCCGGCCAGGCCGTCACCGACGCCGTCACCGTGACCAACCGCACCGACCGGCCCCGCACCTTCCGGCTCTACGCCGCCGACGCCCACAACACCGCCCGCGACGGCGGCTTCGCGCTGCGCGGGCCCGACGAGCCGCGCCGGGCCACCGCCGCCTGGACGAAGCTCGACCGGGAGCAGGTGACCGTACCGGCCCGGGGGTCGGTCCACGTCGGCTTCACCCTCACCGTCCCCGACCGGGCGGAGCCCGGGGACCACCCCGGCGCCGTCGTGGCCCTGGAGGACCGGCCCGCCGCCGGCGCCCCGGGCATCGGCGTCCAGCAGGCCGTCGCCGCCCGGGTGTACCTGCGGGTGAGCGGCCCGACCGCGGCCGCCCTCGCGGTCGAGGGGGTCTCCGTGCACCGCCGCGGCACGGGCGCGGAGATCTCGTACACGCTCCGCAACACCGGCAACGTCACCCTCCGCCCGCGCGCGGTCCTCACCGCCTCCGGCGCCCTCGGCCGCACGCTGCTGGAGCGCGAGCTCACCGCGCTGCCCGCCGAACTGCTGCCGGGTCAGGAAGTGCGGCTCGGCACCCGCTGGGAGGGTCCGCCCGACGCGGAATGGGCCGAGGTGACGGTGCGCGCCCGGGCCGACGGAACCACAGCTCAGGGCCGCGCAGCCCACGCCGCGCACCCCCTGCTCACGACTGTGCTCGCCCTCACTGCCGTGATCTGGTCGGCGCTGGGAGCCGCATCGGGGAGAATGGCCCGTATGAGCGATCGTTCCCCCGAGTCCACCAGCCCGCACCGTGCGGGCTTCGCCTGCTTCGTCGGCCGCCCCAACGCGGGAAAGTCGACCCTCACCAACGCACTCGTGGGCACCAAGGTCGCGATCACCTCCAACCGGCCGCAGACCACCCGCCACACCGTCCGCGGCATCGTGCACCGCCCCGACGCGCAGCTCGTCCTCGTCGACACGCCCGGCCTCCACAAGCCGCGCACGCTGCTCGGCGAGCGCCTCAACGACGTCGTGCGGACCACCTGGGCCGAGGTCGACGTCATCGGCTTCTGCCTGCCGGCCGACCAGAAGCTCGGCCCCGGCGACAAGTTCATCGCCAAGGAGCTCGCGGGGATCAAGAAGACCCCCAAGATCGCCATCATCACCAAGACCGACCTGGTCGAGTCCAAGGTGGTGGGTGAGCAGCTCATCGCCGTCCACCAGCTCGCCGAGGAGCTGGGCTTCGAGTGGGCCGAGATCGTCCCCGTCTCGGCGGTCGGCGACAGCCAGGTCCAGCTGCTGGCCGACCTGATCGCGCCGCTGCTGCCGGAGAGCCCGCCGCTGTACCCGGAGGGCGACCTCACCGACGAGCCCGAGATGGTGATGGTCGCGGAACTGATCCGCGAGGCCGCGCTGGAAGGCGTACGGGACGAGCTCCCGCACTCCATCGCCGTGGTCGTCGAGGAGATGATCCCCCGGGAGAACCGCCCGGCCGACCGCCCGCTGCTCGACATCCACGCCAACGTCTACATCGAGCGGCCGAGCCAGAAGGGCATCATCATCGGCCCGAAGGGCTCCCGCCTGAAGGAGGTCGGGATGAAGTCGCGCAAGCACATCGAGGCGCTGCTCGGGACCCCGGTCTTCCTCGACCTCCACGTGAAGGTCGCCAAGGACTGGCAGCGGGACCCCAAGCAGCTCCGCAAGCTCGGCTTCTAGCCCGCCGGACGCGCCCCTCGCACCGCTCGGCCCCGGCGGGCCGCGCGGGCTTCGGGGCGCCGCGCCGGACCCCCGTCCGGCGGTCCCGCGGAGGGGCGTGGGCGCGTCAGCGCAGCCGCCGCGCCTTCACCACGTTGTCCGGACGGGTCCCGGGCCGGCCGTCGGGCCCGTCCAGGGGCTGTACGTGTTCCTCCGCGCGCAGGACCTCCCACGCGCCCTCCGCCAGCTCCAGCTGCGCGAGGACCTCGTCCGGGGTGGGGAGGCCGATGTCCGCGTGCCGGTCCGGGTCCCAGGACGGCCCGCCCGCGTGGCCGACCACCAGCAGGACCCCGCCCGGGGCCACGGCTGCGGCGGCCGTGCGCAGGACCCGGGCGCGCGGGAAGTCCCCGTAGTTGTGCAGGAAGCACGCCGAGACGAGGTCGAACTCCCCGTCGGGGAAGGACTCGGTGAAGTCGTGCCGCTGCCACTCCACCAGGTCGCCCACCCCCGCCTCGGCGGCGTGCTCGGCCGCCCGGCCGAGGGCGACCTTCGAGATGTCGGTGCCGGTGACCCGCCACCCCCGGCGGGCGAGCCAGACGGCGTCGGCGCCCTCGCCGCAGCCGAGGTCCAGGGCCCGGCCGGGGGAGAGTTCCTGGACCTCGCGGACCAGGGCCGCGTTGGGGTTGCCGCTCCAGATGCGCGTGCTCTCGCCGTAGCGCTCGTCCCAGAACTCCGCGCCGCCCTCGCGCGGGGCGCCGGGGGCGTGGGCGTGCTCGTGTGCGTGCTGCTGTGCGTCGTGTTCGTGCTTCGGCATGGGGGCCTCTTCCGCTCCGGGTCTCGGTGGCCCCGATGCTCCGCCCGGACCGGCACTCACGGCAAACCCTGTTGCCGGTCCGGCAAAAGCATCCGGGGCGACCGTGCCTACGCGGCGCCGGCCGGCGGCTCCGCGATCAGGGCCGTCGCCACCCGGCGGAAGCCGATGCGGCCGTAGATGCGGGCCACGTCCTCGTCGCCCGCCGAGAGGAAGACCGTACGGGCGCCGCGCGCGCGGGCCTCCACGACCAGCGCGGCCGTGACCCCCAGGGCCAGGCCCTGGCGGCGGGCCGACGGCAGGGTGCCGACGCCCACCACCTCGGCGACGTCCCCGACCGGGTTGTACATGCCGGAGCAGAGCACGACGCCGTCCCGTACGGCCGCGGCCATCGCCGCGGTGCCCGCCGCCAGCTTTCCGGACACCCGGGACCGGCCCTCCTCGGCCGAGGGCTGCGCCATCGCCGCCGCCAGTTCCGCGGGTCCCGCCTCGCCCACCGCGGTGCCCGCGGCGGAGAAGGCCAGGGCCGGGACCGTCACCGCGGCGGTCAGCAGCGGGTCGTCCACGCCGAGCAGACGGACCTCCGGATGCGGGGGGAGGACTTCGGCCGAGGGGTCCAGCACCATCAGCGGATGGGCGTGGACGTACAGGCCCGCCGCTTCCACCGCGGCCCGGAGCGAGGGGCTGGTTTCGGCCACCCACTCGAAGGCCTCGGGGATCCCGAGCTCCCGTTGACGGGACAGCACCCGCCGGACGTCCTCCGCGGTCGCGTCGCCGGAGCCGCCGAGGGCGGGCCGCGCGTAGTACGGCCAGCCCGTGCCCTCCTGGACGAACAGGGTCAGCGGGCCGAAGTCCTCGGCCCGCGCCCCGCCCACCCGCGGCACCGTGTCGTAGTACCGCTCCAGCTCGGACAGCGTCGAATCGATCATGTGGTCGGTCATCCGGACATCCAAGCAAAGCGGGGCTGCTCAGGCACCTTCTTTCAGGACCCGCGAGATCAGCGACCGCTGCGCCTCCGACAGGCCCGGCTCGGCGCAGGAGACGGTCCGCCCGTCCACCGTGATCCGGTACGAGAACCCGTCCCGCACCCGGTCCGCCGGATCGCCCGGCGGACCGGGCCGCAGCGCGAGCTGGGCCAGGGCCCGCCACTCGTCCTCGTCCGGCCGGCCCGAGGTGTCCACCTCGGCCCGGCGCTCGATGCCCGCGAAGCCGCCCGTCCGTACCACCTGAATGCGCATGGGAGCGGTCTACCCCGCGAGCGGGACGCCCACCGCGGACCACGCCTTCTGCAGGGCCTGGTGCTCCGCGCCGCCGTCCCCGTACCGGGTCACGGCCGCCGCCGTCGAGAGCCGGGCGAAGTCCTCGAAGTCGGCGTTCGAGGCGAGCTCCCCGCCGGTCAGGGTGTCGTACCAGATCTGCCCGGCCCGCTCCCAGGCCTTGCCGCCCAGCTCGGTCGCCACGATGTAGAAGGCGTGGTTGGGGATGCCGGAGTTGATGTGGACCCCGCCGTTGTCGCTGTGGGTGTTCACGTAGTCGTCCATCGTGGCCGGCTGCGGGTCCTTGCCGAGCTCGTCGTCGTCGTACGCCGTCCCCGGCGCCTTCATCGAGCGCAGCGCGACCCCGGTCACGTTGGGCCCCAGCAGGCCGGCCCCGATCAGCCAGTCGGCCTGGTCGGCCGTCTGCTCCAGCGAGTACTGCTTGATCAGCGAGCCGAAGACGTCGGACATCGACTCGTTCAGGGCGCCCGACTGCCCGCGGTACCTCAGGTTCGCCGTGTACTGGGTGACCCCGTGGGTCAGCTCGTGCCCGATGACGTCCACCGACACGGTGAAGTCGAGGAAGAGGTCCCCGTCCCCGTCCCCGAAGACCATCTGCTGCCCGTCCCAGAAGGCGTTGTTGTAGTCCTCGTCGTAGTGGACGGTCGCGTCCAGCGGGAGCCCGGCATCGTCGATCGAGCGCCGCCCGAAGCCCTTCAGGAACAGGTCGTACGTCGCCCCGAGCCCCGCGTAGGCGCGGTTGACGGTGGCGTCCCTGCTCAGCGGGTCGCCCTCCCCCCGGACCTTCTTCCCGGGCAGCTGCGTGCGGTGCCCGGCGTCGTAGAGCGTCCGGTTCGGTTCGTCGGAGGCCGGCGCACCGAGCGCGGGCACGATCCCCCGGACGGCGGTGACCCGGCGCCGGGTGCGCAGCAGGGAGTCGCGTTCGAGGGTGCGCTGGGCGAGATCGGCGCGCCGCGCGTCCCCGGACAGGGCGGCCTTGTCGAGGAGGTGCGGCGGCACGACGGTGCAGAAGACGGGATGGCGGTGAGCGTGGGAGGCATCCATGCCCGGCAATGTGGCAGTGGGTCATGACGGTGTCACTACCTGCGACCATGATTCATTCGCTTGTCTGAAAGCGGTGGCGCCGGATTGACGGATCACCCTGACCCGGGCGCTTTGAAAGAGGCTTAGCTCACATTTGGGGCAAATCGGACGCCAGGGTCTTGCATACTGAAACAGGTCCTCGCGTCACCGCGCGGCTCGGCTAGGGTCGGTCCATCATGCGTTTCGGGCTGCTTCTCCTTAGCTGCCGCGGCGAGGGTCTGTAGTCGTAGGCCGGCCCCCTCCCCGCGGAGTTTGGTGTTGCGGTTTTTACGACCGCCGTCGGCCGTTCCAGCGAACTACACGCGGACACGCGAGGAGCCCAACGCCATGAGCCAGCAGCCTTTTGTCGGTCGCCCCACGCCCATCACCAACGCGACCCACACCCAGAAGTCCTCCGGGATGCCGATCCACAAGTACGGCGCGTACGAGCAGGTGGACATCCCGGACCGCACGTGGCCCGATGCCCGCGTCACCAAGGCTCCCCGCTGGCTGTCGACCGACCTGCGGGACGGCAACCAGTCGCTGATCGACCCGATGACCCCCGCCCGCAAGCGCGAGATGTTCGACCTGCTGGTGCGCATGGGCTACAAGGAGATCGAGGTCGGCTTCCCGTCCTCCGGCGAGACCGACTTCGCCTTCGTGCGCTCCATCATCGAAGAGGGCGCGATCCCGGACGACGTCACCATCTCCGTACTGACCCAGGCCCGCGAGGACCTGATCGAGCGGACCGTGGAGTCCCTGGTCGGCGCCAAGCGCGCCACCGTGCACCTGTACAACGCGACCGCGCCCACCTTCCGCCGGGTCGTCTTCCGCGGCTCCAAGGAGCAGATCAAGCAGATCGCCGTCGAGGGCACCCGCCTGGTCATGGAGTACGCCG
This sequence comes from Streptomyces sp. MB09-01, assembly GCF_033794505.1. Taxonomy (NCBI): domain Bacteria; kingdom Bacillati; phylum Actinomycetota; class Actinomycetes; order Kitasatosporales; family Streptomycetaceae; genus Streptomyces; species Streptomyces sp. MB09-01. The sequence goes on from NZ_JARAYQ010000051.1 coordinate 8,678, forward strand.
AGAAGCTGCTGGGCCCGGAGACCACCTTCGGCTACCAGTACAGCCCGGAGATCTTCACCGACACCGAGCTGGACTTCGCCCTGGAGGTCTGCGAGGCCGTCTGCGACGTCTGGCAGCCGGCCGAGGGCCGCGAGATCATCCTGAACCTGCCCGCGACCGTGGAGCGCTCCACGCCGTCCACGCACGCGGACCGCTTCGAGTGGATGGCCCGCAACCTGACCCGCCGCGAGCACGTCTGCATCTCCGTGCACCCGCACAACGACCGCGGCACCGCCGTCGCCGCCGCCGAGCTGGCCCTGATGGCCGGCGCCGACCGCATCGAGGGCTGCCTGTTCGGGCAGGGTGAGCGCACCGGCAACGTCGACCTGATCACGCTGGGCATGAACCTGTTCTCCCAGGGCATCGACCCGCAGATCGACTTCTCGCAGATCGACGAGATCCGTCGCACCAGCGAGTACTGCAACCAGATGGAGGTCCACCCGCGCCACCCCTACGCGGGCGACCTGGTCTACACCGCCTTCTCCGGCTCCCACCAGGACGCCATCAAGAAGGGCTTCGACGCCATGGAGGCCGACGCGGCCGCCCAGGGCAAGACCGTCGACGACATCGAGTGGGCGGTCCCGTACCTGCCCATCGACCCGAAGGACGTCGGCCGCTCCTACGAGGCGGTCATCCGGGTCAACTCGCAGTCCGGCAAGGGCGGCATCGCGTACGTCCTGAAGAACGACCACAAGCTGGACCTGCCGCGCCGCATGCAGATCGAGTTCTCCCGGATCATCCAGGCCAAGACCGACGCCGAGGGCGGCGAGGTCACCCCGAAGGCGATCTGGTCGGTCTTCCAGGACGAGTACCTGCCCAACCCGGAGAACCCGTGGGGCCGGATCCAGCTGCGCTCCGGTTCGACGGCCACCGACAAGGACGGCACGGACACGCTGACCGTCGAGGCGGTCGTGGACGGCGTGGAGATGGTCCTGGCCGGTACCGGCAACGGCCCGATCTCGGCCTTCTTCGACGCGCTGGCCGGCATCGGCATCGACGCCCGCCTGCTGGACTACACCGAGCACACCATGAGCGAGGGTGCCTCCGCCGTGGCCGCCTCGTACATCGAGTGCGCGATCGACGGCCGCGTCCTGTGGGGCATCGGCATCGACGCCAACACCACCCGCGCCTCCCTGAAGGCGGTCATCTCCGCCGTCAACCGCGCGGGCCGCTGACCCCCCGGAGCCCCTCGCCCGTACGTGTGCCCCGTCCCTCCTTGCGGAGGGGCGGGGCCCCGTCGTTCTCGGCTCAGCGGGCCAGGTAGCCGCCGTCCACCGGCAGCACCACGCCCGTCACGAACGAGGCCGCGTCGGAGGCCAGGAAGGCGATGACCCGGGCCACCTCCTCCGGCTCGCCGAGCCGGCCCATCGGGTGCGCCCCCGCGATCTCCTCCAGGTACTCCGGCCCGCCCGGCTCGTCCTTCAGCGCGACCACCCGCTCCGTACGGATGGTCCCCGGTGCCACCGCGTTGACCCGGATCCCGCGCGCGGCCCACTCCACCGCGAGGTGCTTGGTCAGCCCCGAGGCGACGAACTTCGCCGGTCCGTACGCCGCCTGGCGCGCCTGCCCGGCCACCCCCGAGATCGAGGACACGCAGACCAGCGCCCCGCCGGGCCGCGGCTGCGTGGTCATCGCCTCGATGGCGTACTTGCAGGTCAGGAACATGCCCCGGCCGTCGACGGCCATGACGTGGTCCCAGTCCTCCGGACTGGTCTCCCGTACGTCCGAAAGAGGGAGCACCCCGGCGTTCGCCACGGCGACGTCGAGGCGCCCGTAGGCGTCGACGGCGGCGGCGACCATCGCGCGGTTGGCCTCCGGATCGGACACGTCACCGGCGACCGCCGTGACGGCGCACCCCTCCGCGGCCAATTCCGTACGCAGGGACTCCACCCCGGGGCCGTTGATATCGGCCGCGGTGACCCTGGCCCCGGAGCGGGCCAGCAGCACGGCGGTGGCCCGGCCGATCCCGCTCGCGGCGCCGGTCACCAGACACGACTTCTCTTTCATGCGGCCGACCTTAGGGGGAGCGCGGCGGAAGCACGGGGAGGACAGGGGCGGACGCGGGGGCGCAGATCGGCCAAGTGCGCGCCCCGGCACATGTTGTCTTGTCACACGACTGACGCATCCTCATCGATGTGGCTAACATCACGCCAACCCGGCGATGCTGCCGTGGGGGTCCCTCCCGTGCCCGCGGGGCGACGGGGGAGTTACGGAGGTGCGACGTGCTGCCAGTTCGGGGTGGGGACGGCCGGAAGCTGACGGTCTGGGGCATCCGTACCACCTGGAGCACCGTGGGCGACGGGGAGTTCTTCTGCCCCGCCTGCGGTGGAGACCGCAACTACCGCAGGCGCACCGGGCGACGCCGGTTCACCGTCGTCGGGGTGCCGCTGCTGCCGCGCGGGCAGGCCGGGCCCGTCGTCGAGTGCCAGGGCTGCCGCACCCGGTTCGACACCGACGTCCTGGACCACCTCACCACCACCCGCTTCACGGCCCTGCTGCGCGACGCCGTGCACACCGTCGCGCTGGCCGTGCTGACCGCGGGCGGGACGGCCTCACGCAGCGCGCTGGAGGCCGCGGTGGCCGCCGTGCGGGCCGCGGGCTTCCCGGACTGCACCGAGGAACAGCTGGAGTCCCTCGTGGAGGCCCTGTCCACCGACGAGGGCCGGCTCGGGCTGTACGACGTCCCGGAGTGCTGCGGGGCCGCGCTGTCGATAGAGCTCCACGAGGCCCTGGAACCGCTGGCCCCGCACCTGGCGGGCCCGGGCCGCGAGTCGATCCTGCTGCAGGGCGCCCGCATCGCGCTCGCGGACGGCCCGTACACCCCGGCCGAGCGCGAGGTGCTCGCCACCGTCGGCGCGGCGCTGCGGATCGGCGCGGGCGAGGTGGAGCTGCTGCTGTCGGCGGTGCGCGCACCCTAGGGGGCGTCCTGCGCCCCGGCCGGGGGCGTCTGCGCGATGAACCGGCGCAGAGCCGTGCAGAGGCCCGCCGGGTTGTCCAGCGGGATCAGGGTGCGGGCCTCGGGGATCTCCTCGTACCGGCCGTGCGGCAGCAGATCTGCGAGCCGGCGGCCGGTCTCGGGCGGCATCATGCGGTCCTCCGCCCCCAGGCGACGAGGGCCGGACGGTCGAAGGCGCGCAGCCGCTCGGCGGCCCGCAGGCACGTGTCCTTGCGGGTGCTGCGCAGGAACGCGGTGAAGTCGCGGCGGACGGCGGGGTCGGTCAGCAGCGGGCGGTACCAGCGGCGGACGAGTTCGTGCGGGATCGGCCGCTTGGCCATGCCGCCCAGCGAGCCTTACAGGCCGGCGAGGAAGGGCGACCGGAAGGACTGCAGGAGCAGGAAGATCTGTTCCGGCGCCAGGGCTACGCGGCCACCGGCATGAAGCAGATCGTGGCGACGGCCGGGGCCCCGTACGGATCCGCGTACCACTTCTTCCCGGGCGGCAAGGCCCAGCTGGGGGAGGAGGTCGTGCGCACCTCGGGGGCGGCCTATCTGGCCCTGATCGGTGAGCTGTTCGGCGAGGGCGCGGGGACCGATCCCGTGGAGGCCACCCGCGAGGCCTTCCTGGGCGCGGCCGCGACCCTGGAGTCGCTGGACTTCGCCGACCCGTGCCCCATCGCCACGGTCGCCCTGGAGGTGGCCGGTACGCACGAGGGGCTGCGACGGGCCACGGCGGAGGTGTTCGCCTCCTGGATCGACGCCCTGGCGGTCTCCTACGCCTCCCGCGGCGTCGGCTCCGCGCGGGCCACGGCGACCTCGGTGATCGCCCTCCTGGAAGGGGCCTTCATGCTCGGCCGCGCGAACCGTTCCCCGGAGCCGGTGCTCACGGCGGCTCCGGCGGCGGCCGCGATCGTGTCGGCGGCGTTCCGGAATTGACCCCTTCTCCCCTCGCCGGGGGAGCATGTCCCGGAAAACGTACAACTCATACCGGAAACCGTACGAACTGCGGCGAATGCAGGTAACGATCCGGCCTCGCGCACGTGAACCGAGTACCGCCGACGTTCGTGCAATGGGTGGAGTCGCACCCTCCGCGCTCGGTGGATCACCCAATCGAATGGCCGGAATCGTGCGCTCAGGTTTGCGCCACGGAATGACGTGAACCATGCGCTGGCTGGTCACGGCGGGTGGTATTCGCAGTTGCGCATCAGGAACGGACATCTCGGCAGAATCTGGCCATACTCCGCCGACGCGCTGTGCGCCATGGGAGAACCCTCCAAAGCGAAGATCGTCAAGCCTCAACACTTTGTGGAAGTCGACGATATCTGTGAGCGTCCCCACAGGCGTTCAATTCCGGTCACACGGGGAGACGCGGCCGGTAACACAGTCGGGCTTCGATTCACGTGAACGTACTGACAACCCTGGCGGAAAACGGGATAGCGACCCACTCCGGCCAGGGATAACCAGAGATTCCTCTCAGTTACCTACCTTTTGAAGGGCAAGGCAGAGATGGCACGTGTCGCCGCCCGGCTTTCCGCCGATGGAGAGCAGAGCACGCACCCGGTCGACGAGGTGCTCCCCCTCCCCAAGCTCGCGCTGTACGGCTTCCAGCACGTACTCGCCTTCTACGCCGGTGCGGTGATCGTCCCGATCATCGTCGGCAACGCGCTGAAGCTGAGCCCTGAACAGCTGGTCTACCTGATCAACGCGGACCTCTTCACCTGCGGCATCGCCTCGATCATCCAGGCCTGGGGCATCGGCCGGATCGGTGCGCGACTCCCGCTGATCCAGGGCGTGACCTTCACCGCCGTGTCCCCGATGATCGCCATCGGCCTCGGTGCGGGCGGCGGAACAGCCGCCCTGCTGGTCATCTACGGCGCGGTCATCACGGCCGGCATCGCCACCTTCGCCTTCGCCTGGCTGCCCGCCAAGGCGTTCCGGACGGTCATGCGGCTGTTCCCGCCGGTCGTCACCGGCACGGTCATCACGGTGCTGGGCATCGTCCTGATCCCGGTCGGTCTCAACGACGCGGCGGGCGGCCTCGGCAGCCCCGACTTCGGGGACCCGAAGAATTTCGCCTACGCCGGCGGCACGATGCTCTTCATCCTGATCCTGATGAAGCTCGGCAAGCAGTTCCTCTCCAGCATCTCCATCCTGCTCGGCCTGGTGGTCGGCACCGCGGTGGCCTTCCTCCTCGGGGACGCGAAGTTCGGCGACGTGAGCAAGTCCGACTGGGTCGGTGTCACCACCCCGTTCCACTTCGGCGTCCCGAAGTTCGAGTGGTTCCCGATCGTCCTGATGCTCATCGTCATGCTGATCACCATGGTCGAGACGACCGGTGACACCTACGCCGTCGGCGACATCGTCGGCAAGGACGTCGACAGCGAGACCGTGGCTCGCGCCCTGCGTGCCGACGGCGCCGCCACCGCCCTCGGCGGCGTCCTCAACTCCTTCCCGTACGTCGCCTTCGCCGAGAACGTCGGCCTGGTGCGGATGACGAAGGTGAAGAGCCGGTTCGTGGTCGTCGCCGCCGGTGTGTTCATGATCATCCTGGGTCTGCTGCCCAAGGCCGCCGCGATCGTCGCCGCCGTCCCGCACGGAGTCCTCGGCGGCGCCGCGACCGTCATGTTCGCCATGGTCGCCCTCGCCGGTATCCAGACCCTGGCCAAGGTGGACCTCAAGGAGGAGAAGAACGCGCTGATCGTCGGCGTCTCCCTCGCCTTCGCCCTGCTCCCCGCGACCGTCCCGGTGTTCTTCACCAAGTACATGGACGCGGACCTGGCCTCGCTCCTGAACAGCGGTGTCACCCTCGGTGCCACGGCCGCCATCGTCCTCAACCTGGTCTTCAACGGCCTGGCCAAGGACGACGCCCACGGCGCCCCGGTCGCCCCCGTCGCGCCCAAGGCTTCTGACGCCCCCGAGGCTTCTGACGCCTCCAAGGCCTCCGACGCCCTCGAGGCTTCGGACGCGCCCAAGGCCGAGCTGCCCGCCCAGCCCGTGGCCGCCCCGGCCGGCGCCGAGAAGGCGGACGACGCGGAGACGTCCTCCGCCGGCTGATCCTCCCAAGGGGTGGTGGCCCCTCGTCCGGACCTCCCCCAGCCACCGCTGGGGGGTGCGTCCGGGCGAGGGGCCATTGCTGTCCCCGCGCGGGTGCCCGCGCAGGCGACAATGGGCGCATGAGTCTGTTCCGCGACGACGGCATCGTGCTGCGCACCCAGAAGCTGGGTGAGGCGGACCGCATCATCACGCTGCTCACCCGGGGCCACGGCCGGGTGCGGGCCGTCGCCCGCGGAGTCCGGCGGACGAAGTCCAAGTTCGGCGCCGGGCTGGAACCTTTCTCCCACGCCGACGTGCAGTTCTTCGCCCGCGGCAGCGAACTGATCGGCCGCAGCCTCCCGCTCTGCACCCAGACCCAGATCATCGCCCCGTACGGCAACGGCATCGTCACCGACTACGCCCGCTACACCGCCGGCACCGCGATGCTGGAGACCGCCGAGCGGTTCACCGAGAACGAGGGCGAGCCCTCCGTGCAGCAGTACCTGCTGCTCGTCGGCGCCCTGCGCACGCTCTCGCGCGGCGAACACGAACCGAACCTCATCCTCGACGCCTTCCTGCTGCGCTCCCTCGCCGTCAACGGCTATGCGCCCAGCTTCGACGACTGCGCGAAGTGCGGGATCCACGGCCCCAACCGGCACTTCTCCGTCGGCGCGGGCGGGGTCATATGCGGGGACTGCCGGGTGCCCGGCAGCGTCGTACCCTCGTCTGAGGCCATCGCCCTGCTCAGCGCCCTGCTGACGGGCGACTGGGGGCATGCCGACGCGTGCGAGGCGCGTCACGTGCGGGAGGGCAGCGGGCTGGTCTCCGCCTATCTGCACTGGCATCTGGAGCGCGGGCTACGCTCCCTGCGATACGTCGAGAAATAGGAGCTGGGCACATGGCACGACGCGGGATTCTGGGGCGCTCTCGCCGCGAGTACAAGGTTCCCGAGCCGCACCCGTCCGGTGAGCGCCCGCCGAAGATCCCCGGCGAGCTCGTCCCGAACCACGTCGCGGTCGTCATGGACGGCAACGGCCGCTGGGCCAAGGAGCGCGGTCTGCCGCGCACCGAGGGCCACAAGGTCGGCGAGGGCGTCGTGCTCGACGTGCTCAAGGGCTGCCTGGAGATGGGCGTCAAGAACCTCTCCCTGTACGCCTTCTCGACGGAGAACTGGAAGCGCTCGCCCGACGAGGTCCGCTTCCTGATGAACTTCAACCGCGACGTCATCCGGCGCCGCCGCGACGAGATGAACGAGCTGGGCATCCGCATCCGCTGGGTCGGCCGCATGCCGAAGATGTGGAAGTCGGTCGTCCAGGAGCTCCAGGTCGCGCAGGAGCAGACCGTCGACAACGACGCCATGACCCTGTACTTCTGCGTGAACTACGGCGGCCGCGCCGAGATCGCGGACGCGGCGCAGGCGATCGCCCGCGACGTGGCGGCCGGCAGGCTGGACCCGTCGAAGGTCAACGAGAAGACCTTCGCGAAGTACATGTACTACCCGGACATGCCGGACGTGGACCTGTTCCTGCGCCCGAGCGGGGAGCAGCGCACCTCCAACTACCTGCTCTGGCAGAGCGCGTACGCCGAGATGGTCTTCCAGGACGTCCTGTGGCCGGACTTCGACCGGCGCAACCTGTGGGCGGCCTGCCTCGAGTACGCGCAGCGCGACCGCCGCTTCGGCGGCGCCGTCCCCAACCAGCCCGAGGGCCCGAAGGGCTGACCGGGGCTGACGCCTGACCGGTGCTGACCTGCGGGTACGCTCTGCCGTCATGGACGCGACAGACGAGGTGCGGGGCGTCGGCCCGGGGGAGGTCGAGGTCTACTACAGACCCCGGCCCGGCGATGCCCGCGAGGCGCTGAGGTGGCGGATCCGCAAGACGTTCAGGGGCCGCCTCTGGCTGCTCCTGTGGCTGGGGCTGCCCCTGGTGCCCGCCGCACTGGCGGCCGCCCGGGGCATTCCGGAGGAGCAGACGGCGGTGCTGGCCGTGCTGGTGCCCGCCGTCGGCTGGTACGGGGCGTACCTGAGCCTGGACTGGCGGGCACACCGGATGTACAAGGAGGCGGCGCGCTACCCCGAGTACCGCTGCACGCTCTCCGACACGGGGGTGGTCACCCGGCTGCCCGACGGTACCTCGGGCCAGGTCTCGTGGGACTGGTGCGCCGGGTTCGGCGAGACCCGGAAGCTGTTCGTCCTGCTGGTGAAGGAGAACGGCGCGGTGCTGTGGCTGCCCAAGCGCGCCGCCCTGACGGACGCCGAGCTGGACCGGGTCCGCGCCTTCCACGCCCGGAACCTGCGGCGGCTCTGAACCGCTAGGCGGTGGCGGCGCAGTCCGCGCAGGTGCCGAAGATCTCCACCGTGTGGGCCACGTTCACGTAGCCGTGCTCGGCCGCGATGGACTCCGCCCACTTCTCCACTGCCGGGCCCTCGACCTCGACCGCCTTGCCGCACTTGCGGCAGACCAGGTGGTGGTGGTGGTCCCCGGTGGAGCAGCGGCGGTAGACGGATTCGCCGTCGCTGGTCCGCAGGACGTCGACCTCGCCGGCGTCGGCGAGGGACTGGAGGGTGCGGTAGACGGTGGTCAGGCCCACGGAATCGCCACGGTGCTTGAGCATGTCGTGGAGTTCCTGGGCGCTGCGGAACTCGTCCACCTCGTCCAGCGCGGCGGCCACGGCCGCCCGCTGCCGGGTGGATCGCCCTCGTACTGGCGCGGTATTCATCTCGCCAGGCGCAGTCGCCACCGGTTCCTCCTCGTATCGGCCTGCCGCCATTGTGCCAGGCGACCGAGGCCCCTAGACCTTTACGTCGTCCCGCGTGCACACCTCTTCGGTGGCCCGGGCCGCATTCGCCCGGCGCCGGGCCAGGGGCGCGGAGAGGGCCGTCAGCACCATGAAGACGCCGATCGCCAGCAGGACGATCGTCGCGCCCGAGGGCACGTCCATGTAGTAGGTGGCGGCCGTGCCGGTCAGGGAGACGCCGACGCTGATCGCCATGGCCAGGCCCAGGGTGGTGGCGAAACTGCGGGTGAGCCGCTGGGCGGCCGCGACCGGGATCACCAGCATCGCGCTGACCAGCAGCAGGCCGACGATGCGCATGGCGACGGTGACGGTGACCGCCGCGGTGACGGCGATCAGCAGGTTCAGGGCGCGCACCGGCAGACCGGTGACCCGGGCGAACTCCTCGTCCTGGCAGACGGCGAAGAGCTGCCTGCGCAGGCCGATCGCGACGGCGAGGACGAACGCGGCGAGGATCGCCATCGCGGTCACGTCCTCGGCGGCGACCGTGGTGATCGAGCCGAACATGGAGCCCAGGAGGCTGGCCGTCTGGCCGCCCCCGAGGTTGATGATCATGACGCCGCCGGCGAGCCCGCCGTAGAAGAGCATGGCGAGGGCGACGTCGCCGCTGGTCCTGCCGCGGGCGCGGATCAGCTCCATGCCGACGGCGCCGAGGACGGCGACGAGGGTGGCCATCCAGACCGGGCTGGTGTGGAGCACGAGACCGAGGGCGACGCCGGTCATGGCGACGTGGCCGAGACCGTCGCCCATGAGCGCCTGGCGGCGCTGGACGAGGTACGTGCCGATGGCGGGGGCCGTGATGCCGACCAGGGCGGCCGCGATCAGCGCTCGCTGCATGAAGGCGTAGTCGAGGATGTCCATCAGCTCAGCAGTCCCGTCCGCAGGGCCCCGGCGTCGTGCGCCGCGTGGGGGTGTACGTGGTCGTGGCCGGGCAGGGCGTGCTGGCCCACGGCCTCCGGGGGCGGTCCGTCGTGCACGACGCAGCCGTCGCGCAGGACGACGGCGCGGTCGATCAGGGGCTCCAGCGGGCCCAGCTCGTGCAGGACGAGCAGGACGGTGGAGCCGGCGGCTACCTGCTCGCGCAGGGCGTGCGCGAGGACCTCCTGGTTGGCGAGGTCCACGCCCGCCATGGGCTCGTCCATGATCAGCAGCTCGGGTTCGACGGCGAGGGCCCGGGCTATGAGGACGCGCTGGTGCTGGCCGCCGGAGAGGGCGTCGACCGAGGCGTCGGCGTGGGACTCCATGTCGACGAGGGCCAGGGCGCGCTGGACGGCGGCCTTGTCGGCCTTGCGCAGGAGGCCGAAGCGGGAGCGGGCCAGCCGGCCGGAGGAGACGACCTCGCGGACGGTGGCGGGGACCCCGCCGGCGGCGGTGGTGCGCTGCGGGACGTACCCGATGCGCGACCAGTCCCGGAAGCGCGTGAAGTCCGTACCGAAGAGGGACAGGGTGCCGTCGGTCAGCGGGACCTGGCCGACCACGGCGCGGACGGCCGTGGACTTGCCGGAGCCGTTGGCGCCGAGCAGGGCGACGACCTCACCGCGGTGGACGGTGAGGTCGATCCCGCGCAGCACGGGGCGCGAGCCGAGCGAGGCCGTGGCCCCGCGCAGGGATATGACGGGCTGGTCGTCCGCCGGGCGGGGCGTGGACTGCATGGCTCGCGCCTCCGTTGCTGCTAGTGCCATCACTTGCTACCGAGTGCCTTCTGGAGGTTCTTCAGGTTGGACCGCATGACCTCGAAGTAGTCAGCGCCCTGGGACTTGTCGGTGATTCCCTCGAGCGGGTCGAGGACGTCGGTCTTCAGGCCGGTGTCCGTCGCGAGGACCTTGGCGGTCTTGTCGCTGGCCAGGGTCTCGAAGAACACGGTGGAGACGTTCTCCTTCTTCGCGACCTCCTGGAGCTCCTTCATCCGGGCCGGGCTCGGCTCGGACTCGGGGTCGACGCCGGAGATGCCCTCCTGGTCCAGCCCGTAGCGCTCGGCGAGGTAGCCGAAGGCGGAGTGGGTGGTGATGAAGGTCCGGGAGGCCGTGTTCTTCAGGCCGTCCTTGAACTCGGTGTCCAGCGCGGTCAGCTTGCCGACCAGCTCGTCGGTGTTCTTCCTGTAGTCCGCCGCGTTGTTCGGGTCGGCCTTCTCCAGGGCCGCTCCGACGCCCTTGGCGATCTCCGCGTACTTGGCGGGGTCGAGCCAGACGTGCGGGTCCGTGCCGGCCTCGCCGTGGTCGTCGCCCTCGGCCTCCCCGGCGTGCTCGTCGCCGTCCTGGTGGGCGTGACCCTCCTCGCCGTGGCCGGAGGCGGCGTGTGCCTCCAGCGGGGTGAGGGTCGCGGCGTCGACGACGTTCTTCACGCCGGACTGGGCGACGGCCTTGTCGACGGCGGGCTGCAGGCTCTTGAGGTAGAGGACCACGTCGGCCTCGCCGAGCTGCGCGGTCTGCCTCGGGGTGATCTCCAGGTCGTGCGGTTCGACACCGGGCTTGGTCAGGACGTCGACCTTCACGTGGTCCTTGCCGATCTGCTCGGCGAGGAACTGCATCGGATAGAACGACGCCGTCACGCCGAGCTTGCCGTCCTTGCTGCCGGTGGCGCCGGCTCCGGAGCAGGCGGTGAGGGCCGTGGCGCCGAGGGCGACGGCTCCGGCGAGGGCGGCGGCGGGTATGAGGCGTCGTACGTTCATGACATCCATTTTCATCAAAAATGGAAACGGTTGTCAAAAAGCCTGGTGGGGAGGCCGGGCGGGCGGCCGTGGAGGGGGATCCGATTTGAAAGGGGGGGTGCGGGCGCCGGTAACCTAAAGACTTCGCCGTTCGTCCTCGTAATGAAGAGAGCACCGTGGCCGCCGACAAGATCGACACCATCGTCAGCCTGAGCAAGCGCCGTGGCTTCGTTTTCCCTTGCAGTGAGATCTACGGCGGCTCCAAGGCCGCCTGGGATTACGGCCCGCTGGGTGTCGAGCTCAAGGAGAACATCAAGCGCCAGTGGTGGAAGGCGATGGTGACCGGGCGTGAGGACATCGTCGGCATCGACTCGTCCGTGATCCTGGCTCCCGAGGTGTGGGTGGCCTCCGGCCACGTCGCGACCTTCTCGGACCCGCTGACCGAGTGCACCGCCTGTCACAAGCGGCACCGTGCGGACCACCTTGAAGAGGCGTACGAGGCCAAGCACGGCCGCCTGCCCGCCAATGGCCTTGCCGACATCAACTGCCCCCACTGTGGCGTGAAGGGCCAGTTCACCGAGCCCAAGCAGTTCTCCGGCATGCTGGAGACGCACCTCGGCCCGACCCAGGACACCGGCTCCAAGGCGTACCTGCGCCCCGAGACCGCCCAGGGCATCTTCACCAACTTCGCCACCGTGCAGACCGTCGCGCGCAAGAAGCCCCCGTTCGGCATCGCGCAGATGGGCAAGTCCTTCCGCAACGAGATCACCCCCGGCAACTTCATCTTCCGCACGCGCGAGTTCGAGCAGATGGAGATGGAGTTCTTCGTCAAGCCGGGCGAGGACGAGCAGTGGCAGGAGTACTGGATGCAGGAGCGGTGGAACTGGTACCGCGACCTCGGCATCCGCGAGGAGAACATCCGCTGGTTCGAGCACCCGAAGGAGAAGCTGTCCCACTACTCGAAGCGCACCGCCGACATCGAGTACCGCTTCAACTTCGGTGGCAACGAGTTCTCCGAGCTCGAAGGCGTCGCCAACCGCACCGACTTCGACCTCAAGGCCCACTCGGCCGCCTCCGGCCAGGACCTCGTGTACTTCGACCAGGAGACGAAGGAGCGCTACACCCCCTACGTCATCGAGCCGGCGGCCGGTGTGAACCGCGCCATGCTCGCCTTCATGCTCGACGCGTACGTCGAGGACGAGGCCCCCAACGCCAAGGGCGTCATGGAGAAGCGCACCGTGATGCGCTTCGACCCCCGCCTGGCCCCGATCAAGGTCGCCGTCCTGCCGCTGTCCCGCAACGCGCAGCTGTCGCCGAAGGCCAAGGGCCTCGCCGCCGACCTGCGCAAGTTCTGGAACATCGAGTTCGACGACGCGGGCGCCATCGGCCGCCGCTACCGCCGCCAGGACGAGATCGGTACGCCGTTCTGCGTCACCGTCGACTTCGACACCCTGGACGACAACGCGGTCACCGTGCGCGAGCGCGACACCATGAAGCAGGAGCGCGTCTCCCTGGACCAGATCCAGACCTACCTCGGCAGCCGCCTGCTCGGCTGCTAGGCCAGGACGCACCAAGACCGGTGGCCCGGTGCGCGACGAGCGCACCGGGCCACCGGTCTTTCGTCTTCCGTCTTCCGCGGCGGGTCAGGCCGCGGACCCCCCGGCCTGCGTCGCGGCGGCCTCGGCGGCCCGGCGCTCGCCCTCCGCCTGGGAGCGCTTGCCGTACAGGGCGGTCCACACGCCCAGGGCGCCGAGCACCCCGTAGATCATGACCGGGCTGAGGGTCACCATCGTCTTGGTGCTCAGCGTGTACGCCAGGGCGATGCGGACGGCCGCCTCGATGACGTACGCGACGCCCCAGACCAGGGTCATCCGGGTCATCGTGGTCCGGAAGCCCTCGTACTGCCACAGGCCGTTCCACCAGACGGTGCTCTCGGGAGTGCCGTCGGTGGCGAACTTGCGGCCGAAGTAGAACATCAGCGGACGCGGCGCCAGCAGGGTGGACAGGCAGAGCAGCCCGAACAGCCCGGTCACGGCGGAGTCCTTGACCAGCAGGGCCCGCGCCGAGGGGTCACCGACGAGCGATACCCCGGCCGTGATCACGATGAACACCAGGGTGACCACGGCGAATTCGTCGAGCTTGCGACGCCAGGCGATGCTGATGGCGCTGTCGAGCACGGGCCAGGCGCTGCTGACGAGCAGCGCCGAGAACTCGCTCCAGCCGTGGTCGTCGACAAGCGTGTTGTACGTGATGATCGGCGCGACCACGTTGAGGCCGATGGTCAGGATCCAGCTGATGGCGGTCGCGGCCCCTGAGCGTGCGGGAGGCGCGGGTCGTGCTACTTGGGCGGACAAGGTTCCCCCTGGAACGTGCCTGATGAAGTGCGGTAAGGGGAACGTAAGGACCTAGGGATGACATGGACAAGACGAACGCGCCCAAAATGATCATCAAGTTCTCCGGACCGAGAGGTTCCGGACAGCCCGGGCAGTGCCGGACAGCCCGGGCAGGTCGCCAGGCGGAAGCAGGTCGGCCAGGCGCGGGAGGTCGGCCAGGCAGGGCAGGGCCGGGTCAGGCGCGCAGGCCCCGGATGATCAGCGTGGTGACCGCCTCGAACTCCGTGAAGATCGTGGGCGAGAGCCAGTCGGCCGCGTACTGCGGGTCGTGGAAGCGGCCGGTGGCATCGAAGACCGCACGGGCGGCGGCCGGCACGTCCTCGGCGGCGAGCGTCCCGGCGGCGACACCCTCCGCGATGATCCGCGCCAGCTGGTCGATCAGCTCGGTCAAGTGCGCGTCCACCACGCCGCTGTTCTCGGCGAGCAGCACGGTATAGGTCGCGAACAGCTCGGGATCCGCGCCCGCCTTCCGGCGCTTGGCCTCGAAGAGGGCCCCGAGCCACGCCTCCAGCTTGGAGGGGGCGCTCTCGGCGGGTGCCGAGGTGATCTCCTCCAGCAGGACGACGCTCTTGGCGAGCCAGCGGTCCGTGACGGCCTCGCGCAGCGCCGCCTTGGACGGGAAGTGCCGGTACACGCTGCCGTGGCTGACACCGAGCGCGCGCGCCACGTCCACCACGGTCGCCTTGGTGGGGCCGAAGCGGCGCAGCACCTCCTCGGTGGTCTCGAGGATGCGCTCGGGGGTCAGGGGCTCGGCGGCAGCGGGGGGCATGGGTACGACCGTACCGTCAGCTCAGTGCTCGCTGTCGAGGTGGGCCATCTGGGCCTCCGGGTACCTTGCTCCGGCCGCGGCCCCGGCGGGCACGGCCTCCTCGACGGCGGCCAGGTCGGCGGCGCTGAACGTGACGTCCATGGCACCCAGTGCCTCGGCGAGCCGGTCCCGGCGGCGGGCGCCCACCAGCGGCACGATGTCGACGCCGTGCCGGGGGCCCTGCGCGAGCACCCAGGCGATCGCGGTCTGGGCGACGCTCACCCCCTTGTCCACGGCGACCTTGCGCAGGGCGTCGACCAGGTCCAGGTTCCGGCCGAGGTTCTCGCCCTGGAAGCGGGGGCTCATGCCGCGGAAGTCGCCCGGGGTCAGCGCGCGGTCGCGGGTGAAGTGGCCGCTGATCAGGCCGCGGGACAGCACTCCGTACGCCGTGATCCCGATGCCGAGCTCCCGGGCGGTCGGCAGGATCTCGTCCTCGATGCCGCGGGAGATCAGCGAGTACTCGATCTGGAGGTCGGATATCGGGGCCACGGCGGCGGCCCGGCGCAGCGTCTCCGCGCCGACCTCGGACAGGCCGATGTGGCGCACGTGCCCGGCCTGGACCGCCTCGGCGATGGCCCCGACGGTCTCCTCGATCGGCACGTCCGGGTCCACGCGAGCGATCCGGTAGATGTCGATGTGGTCCCGGCCGAGCCGCTGGAGCGAGTAGGCCAGGAAGTTCCTGACTGCCGCGGGTCGCCCGTCGTAGCCGGTGAACCCGCCCTCCACCGTGCGCAGCGCGCCGAACTTCACGCTGGTCAGCGTCTTCTCGCGGGCCGCGGCGGGGGCCGTGCGCAGGGCTTCGTTGATCAGCAGCTCGTTGTGCCCCATGCCGTAGAAGTCGCCGGTGTCGAGCAGCGTCATGCCCGCGTCCAGGGCGGCGTGGATGGTCGCGAGGGACTCGGTGCGATCGGCCTCGCCGTAGAGGGCGGACATCCCCATGCAGCCCAGCCCCAGCGGGAAGACGGAGGGGCCGCTGCTGCCGAGGGCGGTCGTGTGAGTGTTCTCGTTCTTCGTCATGGAACGAGAATGACATGACGAGTGACAGATTTCAATATCTGTCACTCGTCAGTGTCACGCAAGGATCCGCAGCACCAGGGCCGCCGCCGCGACCAGGGTGAGGACGGCCGCCGGTGCGAGTTCGTAGTCCTTGACGCGCAGGCGGCTGATGACCGCGCCGATGAAGTAGAGGGTCACGCCGGCGGCCGCGGCCAGGCCGAGCGGCGTCACCCACAGGCCGGCGACCAGGCTGATCGCGCCGGCCGCCTTGAGGGTGGCCAGCCTGTGGCAGCCACGAGTCCGGGGCCCGGACCTTCTGTGTGCCGGCGACGATCTGGTCGTTGCGCTGCAGGGTGAAGGTGGCGGAGGCGGTCAGGACGAGGGCGAGCAGGCCGCCGACGACGGCGTAGGCGAGAGCATCTGGAGGTGGGACCCGAGCGTGCTCGTCGGGATCCTGAACGACCTGGAGGGCGACGGCCCGGCCGAACGCCGCCGGGACCCGGCCGACCGGCGCCGTCACAACGTGGCCGTCACCACCGCCGGGGAGGCGGCCCTGCGCAAGACGAACGCCGCCCTCGACGAGGTCGAAGGCGGCATCTTCGCGGGGCTGTCGGACCGGGAGTGCGAGCTCCTGCGCGGCCTCCTCGACCGGGTCAACACCTCGGCCGAGGACTCCCAATGCGACGAGGAGACGGGCCGGCCGCGCGGCCGGGCCTGCGGTCAGGCCCGCGGCCGGGCTTGCGGTCAGGCCCGCGGTCAGGCCCGCGGCCGGGGTCGCTGTCACGCCCGCGCTCAGGCGCGCGGCGAACCCGCGGCCGCGGACTGGCTGACGGGCTCCTCCAGAGTGCGGGCCGTACGCTCCGCCGTCGCACGGGCCCAGTTCCCGCTCGTCACCGCACCCACGACCAGCACCGCCAGTCCGCACAGTGTGATGATCCACCAGGCCGGCTGCGCCGCCCCGGAGAAGTCGGAGCCACCGGCCAGCCCCGCCGCCAGGACCGAGCCGATGACCGCGACGCCCAGCGTGCCGCCGGTCTGCCGGCTGGTCGAGGCGATGGCGGCCGCGACGCCCGCCTGGGAGCGGGGCATCCCCGATACCGCCGTGTTGGTGATCGGCGCGTTCACCATGCCGAAGCCGAGCCCGAACAGCACGTACCCGGTGAACAGGAGCGGGTTGGACGTCTCGGCCTCGAACAGGGCGAACAGCAGCCCGCTCGCCGCCATCGCCACCCCCGCGATCAGCAGGCAGATCCGTGGCCCCCGGCTGCCCACCAGCCGCCCCGCCAGCGGCGCGAAGACGACGGTCAGCGCCGCCATCGGCAGCATGTAGAGCCCGGCGTGCAGGGCGCTGAGCCCCCGTACGTCCTGCAGGTACAGCGTGTTCAGGAAGAGGAAGCCGGCCAGTCCGGCGAAGGCGCTGATCGCGATCACGGTCGAGCCGCTGAAGGGCGCGCTCCGGAAGAACCGGAGATCGATCAGGGGGTCCTCGCGCCGGGGCTCGTAGACCAGCAGCCCCACGAGCGAGGCCACCGCCACCACCGCGCACCCCGTGATCAGCGGCGAGCGCCAGCCGGCCGCCGGGGCCTCGATGATCCCGTACGTCAGGCTGCCGAGCAGCGCGATGACCAGGACCTGACCCACCGGGTCCGGTCGACGCGGCCGGGCCGCCCGGGACTCGGGGATGTGGCGCAGGGTCAGCACGAGCGCGGCCAGACCGATCGGCACGTTGATCAGGAAGATCGAGCGCCAGCCCACGGAGTCCACCAGCACTCCGCCGATCAGGGGCCCCGCGGCCATGGAGACGCCCCCGACCGCACCCCAGACGCCGATGGCCCGGGCCCGCTCGGCCGGATCGGTGAAGGTGTTGGTGATGATCGACATCGCCACCGGGTTGAGCATCGCGCCGCCGATCGCCTGCACCATCCGGAAGACGATGAGCCAGCCGAGGCTGGGGGCGAGCGAGCACAGCAGCGAGCCGGCGGTGAAGGCCAGCAGGCCGGCGACGAACACCTTGCGGCGGCCGATCCGGTCGGCCGTGGAGCCCGCGAGCATCAGCAGCGAGGCCAGGACCAGGGTGTACGCGTCGATGGTCCACTGCAGCCCCGCGACCGAGGCGTCGAGGTCACGGCGCATCGACGGGAGCGCGACGTTGAGCACGGTGTTGTCCAGGCTGACGATCAGCAGGCTCATGCAGCAGATCGCCAGGACGAGCATGCGCTGCCGGGGACTCGGCTCGATCATGCCGCCGATGCTACGTCCGCCCCACCCCCTCGGCATGCGGGACAATGGGCGGATGACCACGCTCCCTCCGCCTCTCGCGATCGGCCCGCACACCGTGCAGCCCCCGGTGGTGCTCGCGCCCATGGCAGGCATCACCAATGCCCCGTTCCGTACCCTCTGCCGGGAGTTCTCGGGCGGCAAGGGGCTGTTCGTGAGCGAGATGATCACGACCCGCGCCCTGGTCGAGCGCAACGAGAAGACCATGCAGCTGATCCACTTCGACGAGACCGAGAAGCCTCGCTCGATTCAGCTGTACGGGGTCGACCCGGCGACGGTCGGCAAGGCCGTCCGGATGATCGTCGAAGAGGACCGCGCCGACCACATCGACCTCAACTTCGGCTGCCCGGTGCCCAAGGTCACCCGCAAGGGTGGCGGCTCGGCCCTCCCGTACAAGCGCAACCTGCTCCGCGCGATCCTCCGCGAGGCCGTCGCGGGCGCCGGCGACCTGCCGGTGACCATGAAGATGCGCAAGGGCATCAACGACGACCACCTCACCTACCTCGATGCCGGCCGGATCGCCGTCGAGGAAGGGGTCACCGCCATAGCCCTGCACGGGCGGACCACGGCCCAGCACTACGGCGGCACCGCCGACTGGGACGCCATCGCGCGCCTCAAGGAGCACGTGCCGGAGATCCCCGTGCTCGGCAACGGCGACATCTGGTGCGCCGAGGACGCCCTGCGCATGGTCCGCGAGACCGGCTGCGACGGCGTGGTCGTGGGCCGCGGCTGCCTGGGGCGGCCGTGGCTGTTCAACGACCTGGTGGCGGCCTTCGAGGGGCGCCCGGAGGACTTCCACAAGCCGACGCTGCGCGAGGTCGCGGCCACCATGCACCGCCACGCACAGCTGCTGGGGGAGTGGATCGGCGACGAGGCGCGCGGGGTGATCGACTTCCGTAAGCACGTGGCCTGGTACCTGAAGGGCTTCTCGGTCGGCTCCGAGATGCGCAAGAAGCTCGCGGTCACCTCTTCCCTGGCCGAGCTGAACGCTCATCTGAGCGAGCTCGACCTGGACCAGGCATGGCCCGAGAGCGCGGACGGCCCGCGCGGCCGGACGTCCGGAAACAACCGAGTTGTCCTGCCGGACGGCTGGCTGAAGGACCCGTACGACTGCGCGGGTGTGAGCGAGGACGCTGAACTGGACACCTCCGGAGGCTGACAAATCGCCCTCCGTGGCGCGTGATATACGCCACGCATGGGAAGGGTTTCGCTCAGATGAGCACTGAAGTCACGGGTAAGACTTTCAAAGGGTGGCACTGGGTGCCACCCTTTGTGCATTCAATTCTTGAACACAAATGGATCGATGATCGCTCATCCGGGCGTGATCAGGCCTCAGGAGTCCCCTCCTCGTTCGAGAGGTGAAGACTGTTCGTACTTTCTGATTACCCATGAGTTACTTTCGATCTGCTGGCGCACGGGTGGTTACAGCCGTATGACGACCAAGTGGACGTACCCAGAAGCCTTCGATCTGGGTATGTTCCTGGCCGTCAGGGCAGCCACCGAGCCTCGAGGAGTCGAGACCCGTGTCGGAAAACAAAGATCAGAAGTTCGTCTACGACTTCACCGAGGGCAACCGCGACCTCAAGGACCTTCTCGGCGGCAAGGGAGCCAACCTCGCCGAGATGACCAACCTGGGTCTGCCGGTCCCTCCCGGCTTCACCATCACCACCGAGGCCTGCAAGGTCTACCTCGAGAGCGGCACGGCCCCGGCCGCGCTGCGCGAAGAGGTCAGCGCCCACCTTGCGGCCCTCGAGGCGAAGATGGGCAAGAAGCTCGGACAGTCGGACGACCCGCTGCTGGTCTCCGTCCGCTCCGGCGCCAAGTTCTCGATGCCCGGCATGATGGACACCGTCCTGAACATCGGTCTCTCCGACGAGTCCGTGACCGGCCTCGCCTCCCAGGCCGGTGACGAGCGCTTCGCGTGGGACTCGTACCGCCGCCTCATCCAGATGTTCGGCAAGACCGTCCTCGGCGTCGAGGGCGAGCTCTTCGAGGACGCCCTCGACGAGGCCAAGGCCGCCAAGAAGGTCACCGTCGACACCGACCTCGACGCCGCCGACCTGAAGAAGCTGGTCAAGCACTTCAAGAAGATCGTGGCGAAGGAAGCCGGCCGCGAGTTCCCGCAGGACGCCCGCGAGCAGATGGACCTCGCTGTCGAGGCCGTCTTCAACTCGTGGAACACCGACCGCGCCAAGCTCTACCGCCGCCAGGAGCGCATCCCGAGCGACCTGGGCACGGCGGTGAACATCTGCTCCATGGTCTTCGGCAACCTGGGCCCCGACTCCGGCACCGGCGTCGCCTTCACCCGCGACCCCGCCAGCGGCCACGCGGGCGTCTACGGCGACTACCTCCAGAACGCCCAGGGCGAGGACGTGGTGGCGGGCATCCGCAACACCGTGCCGCTCGCGGACCTGGAGGGCATCGACAAAGCCTCGTACGACCAGCTCATGACGATCATGACGACGCTGGAGACCCACTACAAGGATCTCTGCGACATCGAGTTCACCATCGAGCGCGGCCAGCTGTGGATGCTCCAGACCCGTGTCGGCAAGCGCACCGCCGGCGCCGCCTTCCGCATCGCCACCCAGCTCGTGGACCAGGGCCTGATCGACGAGGCCGAGGCCCTCCAGCGCGTCACCGGTCACCAGCTGGCGCAGCTGATGTTCCCCCGCTTCGACGAGGGCGCCAAGACCACCCTGCTCGGCCGCGGCATCGCCGCCTCCCCGGGTGCGGCCGTCGGCAAGGCCGTCTTCGACTCGTACACGGCCGTCAAGTGGTCCCGTTCCGGCGAGAAGGTCATCCTGATCCGCCGCGAGACCAACCCGGACGACCTGGACGGCATGATCGCCTCCGAGGGCATCCTGACCTCGCGCGGCGGCAAGACCTCGCACGCGGCCGTCGTCGCCCGCGGCATGGGCAAGACCTGTGTCTGCGGCGCCGAGGAGCTCGACGTCGACACCAAGCGCCGCCGCATGACGGTCGGCGACACGGTCATCGAAGAGGGCGACGTCGTCTCCATCGACGGCTCCACCGGCAAGGTGTACCTGGGTGAGGTACCCGTCGTACCGTCCCCGGTCGTCGAGTACTTCGAGGGCCGTATGCACGCCGGCGCCGACGACGCCGACGAGCTCGTCGCCGCCGTGCACCGGATCATGGCCTACGCGGACCGCGTCCGCCGCCTGCGGGTGCGCGCCAACGCCGACAACGCCGAGGACGCGCTGCGCGCCCGCCGCTTCGGCGCCCAGGGCATCGGCCTGTGCCGCACCGAGCACATGTTCCTCGGTGAGCGCCGCGAACTGGTGGAGCGACTGATCCTCGCGGACACCGACGGCGAGCGCGAGGAGGCACTGAGTGCCCTCCTGCCGCTGCAGAAGAAGGACTTCGTCGAGCTGTTCGAAGCCATGGACGGCCTGCCGGTCACCGTCCGCCTCCTCGACCCGCCGCTGCACGAGTTCCTGCCCGACATCACCGAGCTGTCGGTGCGCGTCGCCCTCGCAGAGTCCCGCCAGGACGCCAACGAGAACGACCTGCGCCTGCTCCAGGCCGTGCACAAGCTGCACGAGCAGAACCCGATGCTGGGTCTGCGCGGCGTCCGCCTGGGCCTGGTCATCCCCGGCCTGTTCAAGATGCAGGTCCGGGCGATCGCCGAGGCCGCGGCCGAGCGCAAGAACGCCAAGGGCGACCCCCGCGCCGAGATCATGGTCCCGCTCGTGGGCACCGTCCAGGAGCTGGAGATCGTCCGCGAGGAGGCCGACCAGGTCATCGCCGAGGTCGAGGCCGCCACCGGCACCAGCCTCAAGCTGTCCATCGGCACCATGATCGAGCTGCCGCGCGCCGCCCTGACGGCCGCCCAGATCGCCGAGGCCGCGCAGTTCTTCTCCTTCGGTACGAACGACCTGACCCAGACGGTGTGGGGCTTCTCCCGCGACGACGTCGAGGCCAGCTTCTTCACCGCGTACCTCGAGAAGGGCATCTTCGGGGTCTCGCCCTTCGAGACCATCGACAAGGACGGCGTCGGCTCGCTCGTCCGCCACGCGGTCGAGCAGGGCCGGGCCACGCGCCCCGACCTCAAGCTCGGCGTCTGCGGTGAGCACGGCGGCGACCCCGAGTCCGTCCACTTCTTCCACGAGGTCGGCCTCGACTACGTCTCCTGCTCGCCCTTCCGGATTCCGGTGGCGCGCCTGGAGGCCGGTCGCGCGGCCGCCGAGGCGAAGGGCAGCGACAGCCGCTGACCCCCGGCCCTGCGAAGGGCTCCCATAGACCGCGCCTGCCCCCGGGTGCCCTGACTGCCCGGTGGCGGGCGCGCCTATTTCCGTTGTTCAACAAAGCTTTACGCCAGCAGGCGGTGGACGGATCCCCACCCGTCCACCGCCGCTGTCATTCTGCCGGGCACGTCGGCGCTTCCCGGTGCGACCGACCGCCAGGCCCCGCAAAGCCCCCCACGGCCTTCGCGGAGCGTTTCGGTCGCATCGGAGTGTGCCCGGCGGAGTACAGGATTTCGGTTGTCACGCCCCTGCCGAAAGGGGTTTCAACTGTGGCCGAAAGGGCGTGGTGACCACGTGTGACGGCGTGCATACTCATGGGGCGGGGGGATTGCGGTTGCACAGGTGGGGGTTCGGTGCTGCGTATCCATTTCACTGGAGTGGACCTGGCACGCGTACGGATGGCAGGGCGTCCCGATGCGTTGTGGGAAACGATTCTCAGCTTTCACCGCTTAAGAGACCGGCGCGATGCCCGGTTGTTCGGTGAATGGCGTACGGAAACCCGGAGCAGGTTGAATAGTGAAACACGCACGCTCGGTATGCTCATACCGAGCCGTGGTTATTTTCCCGATTTCCTGACCCCTGTGGAGGGGCAGTACGGGTGGGACGTGGGCCTCGACGCGCTGCGCGGCATCCGTCCCGAGCGCATGCGCCGCGAGCTGCAGCTGCTGGCTGCGGGTGCGCCGATGACGCCGCGGCTGCGGGAGTTCATGGACGGCGGAGCCAAGCAGCTGCCGAGGCTGATGGGCGAGCTGCGCGCGTACCACCGGGCGGCCGTGGAGCCGTACTGGACCCAGATCCAGGCCCAGATCGAGGCCGAGCGGGCCGCGCGCGGCCGGGCGCTGCTGGACGGGGGCGCGGACGAGCTGCTGGCCTCCCTGCCGCCGATGCTGCGGTGGCGGGCGCCGGTACTGGAGTGCGACTACCCGGTGGACCGGGACGTACGGCTGCGGGGGCGCGGGCTGCTGCTCCAGCCGTCGTTCTTCTGCCGGCGCACCGCGGTGACGCTGCACGATCCCGAGCTGCCGCCGGTGCTGGTCTATCCGGCGGCGGCTCAGTTGGCGTCGGCGCCGGCGGGGGGCGAGGCGGCGCGGCCCGTGGAGGAGCAGCGCCAGCGCACCCTGGGCAAGCTGGTGGGGCACACCCGGTCGGTGGTGCTGCGGGCCATAGGGGACGGGGCGACCACCAGTGAGCTGGCCCGTCGGGCCGGGGTCTCGCTGGCCTCCGCGAGCCAGCACGCGTGCGTGATGCGGGAGGCGGGACTGGTCACCACGCTGCGGCGGGGGAACGCGGTGCTGCACACCGTGACGCCACTGGGAGCCGCCCTGCTGAAGGGCGGGGCCGTCGCTTCATGACGGTGGCCGCCGCACCCCTGCGGGGTTGCCCGTGGGGGTGCGGCCGGTTGTGCGGGTGCCGGTCCGTTGCGGGGGCGCGGCCCCCGAGCCCCCGCGCCTCAAACGCAGGCGGGGCTGGAGTGGTGAGGCGGGGCCGGATGGTACGGCTCAAAGATCGGGGCTCCGCCCCCGGCCCCGCGGAGCCCCTCGAACGCCGGCGAGGCTCTAGACGCGGAACGGGCCCGTTACCTCGTAGGTGATGCCGGCGGAGGAGCTGCCGGTGGTGCCGCGCTGGCTGGAGAAGTAGAGGCGATTGCCGGCCGGGGAGAAGGCCGGGCCGGTGATCTCCGAGGAGGACTGGCCGGTGATCCGCAGGAAGGGTGCCACCACGTCGTCCGGGGTGATCACGCAGATCTCCATGTTGCCGCCGTCCTCCGCGACGTACAGGTCGCCGTACGAGGAGCCGGTGACGTTGTCGACGCCCGTCAGCGGGGCCGCCCCGCCGGGCACGAGCGAGTCGTCGTAGGCCAGCTCGTACGTGTTGTTCGTGAGGTTGAGCTGCCAGACCCGGTTGTCGCCCTTGGTGGTGAACCAGACGGTGTCGTTGGCGTAGTGGCAGCCCTCGCCGCCGTTGAACTTCTTCGAGCCGGACACCTGGCTGCGGGTCGCGGTCGGCGAGCCGTCCGGGTCGGGGACGTTGGCCCAGGTGAAGGAGCCCGAGGTGGCGGTGCCTGCCTTGAGGACCTGGAGGGTGCCGGAGGAGAGGTTGCCCCAGGTGGTGGGGATGAAGCGGTAGAAGCAGCCGCTCGTCTCGTCCTCCGTCAGGTAGATCACCTGGCGCACCGGGTCGGCGGCGGCCGCCTCGTGCTTGAAGCGGCCCATTGCGGGGCGCTGTACGGACGCGTTCACGCCGTACGGGTCGGTCTCGTAGACGAAGCCGCGGTCGACCTCCTCGCAGGACAGCCAGGTGTTCCACGGGGTCTTGCCGCCCGCGCAGTTCTGCCGGGTGTCGGAGAGGATCCGGTAGGCGCCGGTGACGGTGCCGGAGGAGTTGAACTTCACCGCGCTCGCCCCGCCGGAGGGGTTGATCTCCGAGTTGGAGACGTAGATCCAGCCCGAGCCGTCGGCGAAACACGCGCCGCCGTCGGGGGCGTTGTGCCAGGTGTACGAGGTGCCGCTGACGGTCTGGCCCGAGCGGGCGATCACCCGGCTGCTGAAACCGCTGGGGAGCATGATGCCGTTGGCGTCCGCCGCGCCGAGCGCCCCGTAGGGGCCGGCGCCGGGCTGCGCCGGCGCCGCGTAGGCGGCTCCGTGCATCAGGGTGCCACCGAAGGCGGCGGCCGACGATCCGATGACGGCGCCGCGCAGGAAGGTACGACGTTCCACGGTCACTCCTGTGGGAGGAAGGCACCCCGCACCCGGTCGAGCGCGGGGTCGCACGCGTCGAGGAACCTAGGAGCACTGAGTTGACGTGACCTCAATTCCTCATTACGCCCGAGCGACCGCTGCGAGTGCAATCCTCCAGAAGGGACTTCGGGACACCGGGCCGGCCCGGATCGCCGACGGCGAGAGTCGGGTGGGCTTCGTGCCGCTCGCCGTGCCGAAGCTGCGGCCAGTCCCCTGACCTGCGGTTCCGGGAAATCTCAAAAAAGATGCACGGGGAGCGATGAGTTTCGCGGGGCCTCCCGGTCTACCTCACGTAAACACCGAGCACCCAGCGCCGAGCGCCGCACCCGAGAGAAGAGAGACCTCGATGTCCGCCACCATGATCTTCGTCAACCTGCCGGTCAAGGACCTGGAGGCCAGCAAGACCTTCTGGGGCAAGCTGGGCTACACCTTCAACGCCCAGTTCACCGACGAGAACTGCGCCTCGATGGTCATCAGCGACACCATCGTCGCGATGCTCCTGACCGAGGACCGCTACAAGGACTTCACCCACAAGGAGATCGCGGACGCCACGAAGACCTCCGAGGTGCTGCTCTGTCTGAGCGCCCCCAGCCGCACCGCCGTCGACGAGCTGGTGGACGGGGCCCTGGCGGCCGGCGCCACCGAGCCCCGCCCCGCCCAGGACCACGGCGTCATGTACGGCCGCGCCTTCGACGACCTCGACGGCCACACCTGGGAGATCATGTGGATGGACCCGGCCGTGATCCAGGGCTGACCGCCCCGCACCACGTGGTCACGAGGTCGCGGCGGTCCGCACCGGGTAGGTCCGGACCGCCACCTCCTCGTCGTCCAGGCAGCGCCCCGACTCCAGGTCGAAGCGCTGCTTCAGCAGCGGCGAGGCCACGAACGGCCGGCCCGCCACGGCCCCCACCAGCCCGCGCGAGAGCACGTGCGCCCCGGTGAAGGGGTCCTGGTTGCCGATGGCGTACGGGCGGCCCGCGCGGTCGACGAACACCGCGGCCTGGCTCCCGTCGGGCAGCAGGGCGGCCACCCCGCGCCCGGGGACGAGCGAGGACAGCTCGCACACCGTCAGCCAGCCCTGCGCCACTTGCAGTTCCACGGTCATCGGACGGCACCTCCTATGGTCAGGACGGCCAGGTCGGGCTTGACCTGGTCGCGCTCGGGGACGAACTTCACGGTCGGGTCGGGAGCGCCGGGCGCGTTCACGAAGGACACGAACCGGCGGAGCCGCTCCGGGTCCTGGAGCGTCTCGGCCCACTCGTCCCGGTAGTGCGCCACGTGGTCGGCCATCAGGGCCTCCAGCTCCGCGCACAGCCCGAGCGAGTCGTGCACGATGACGTCCCGCAGGTGCGCCAGGCCGCCCTCCAGCCGCTCCAGCCAGGTGGAGGTCCGCTCCAGCCGGTCGGCGGTGCGGATGTAGAACATCAGGAACCGGTCGATCAGCCGGATCAGTTCCGCGTCCGAGAGGTCCTGGGCGAGGAGGTCGGCGTGGCGCGGCGTGGCACCGCCGTTGCCGCCGACGTAGAGGTTCCAGCCGCTCGCCGTCGCGATGACCCCGAAGTCCTTGCTCTGCGCCTCCGCGCACTCGCGGGCGCAGCCGGACACCGCCGACTTGAGCTTGTGCGGGGCGCGCAGCCCGCGGTAGCGCAGCTCCAGGTCGATGGCCATCCTGACGCTGTCCTGGACCCCGTAGCGGCACCAGGTCTGTCCCACGCAGGACTTCACCGTCCGCAGGGCCTTCCCGTACGCGTGCCCGGACTCGAACCCCGCGTCGACGAGCCGCGCCCAGATCCGCGGGAGCTGGTCCACGCTCGCCCCGAAGAGGTCGATCCGCTGGCCGCCGGTGATCTTCGTGTAGAGGCCGAAGTCGCGGGCCACCTCGCCGATCACGATCAGCTTGTCGGGGGTGATCTCACCGCCGGGGATGCGCGGGACGACCGAGTACGAGCCGTTGCGCTGCATGTTCGCCAGGAAGTGGTCGTTGGTGTCCTGGAGGGCGGCCTGCTCCCCGTCCAGGACGTAGCCGCTGGCGCCGAGGGTCGGGGCGAGCGAGGCGATGATCGAGCCGACGGTGGGCTTGCAGACCTCGCAGCCGTCGCCGCCGCGGGCCTCCGGGCGGCCGTGGCCGTCGAGGAGCTGCTCGTACGAGGTCAGCCGCCGGGTGCGGACGATCTCGTACAGCTCGGAGCGGGTGTACGGGAAGCAGCCGCACAGCCCCTTGTCGGCGGCGGCCGGCAGCAGCTGGCCGATCACCTTGACGCAACTGCCGCAGCCGGTGCCCGCCTTGGTGCACTTCTTGACCTCGGCGAGGGTGGCGCAGGCGGCGATGGCCTTCTTCGTGACGTTGTGGCAGGAGCAGATCACCGCGTGGTCGGGGAGCGAGGACGGGCCGAGCGCGACGGGAGCGCCGACCCCGGCCGGCAGCACCAGCTGCTCGGGGGCGACGGGCGGGACGCTGCCGGTGAGCGGGCGCAGCAGACCGTACGCGTCGGCGTCGCCGACCAGGACCCCGCCGAGCAGGACCCCGTCGGGGGAGACGACCAGCTTCTTGTAGACGCCGGACCGGGAGTCCGACCAGACGACGTCGAGGCTGCCGGGGGCGTTGCCGTGGGCGTCGCCGAAGGAGGCCACGTCCACGCCGAGCAGCTTGAGCTTGGTGGAGAGGTCGGCCCCGGTGAACTCCTTCTCCCGGCCCAGGAGGTCGTCGGCGGCGGTCTCGGCCATCTCGTAGCCGGGGGCGACCAGGCCGTAGACCCGGCCGTCGACGGCGAGGGCGCACTCGCCGATGGCGTAGACGTGCGGATCGGAGGTGCGGCAGCGGGCGTCGACCGCGATGCCGCCGCGCTCGCCGACGTCCAGTCCGGCATCGCGGGCCAGCTGGTCGCGGGGGCGGACCCCCGCGGAGAAGACGACGAGGTCGGTGTCGACGGTGGAGCCGTCGGACAGCCGCATGCCGCTGACGTGGCCGTCCTCGCCGGTCACCACCTCCTGGGTGCCGACCCCGGTGTGGACGGTCAGGCCCATCGACTCGATGGTGCGCAGCAGGGCGGCGCCGCCGCCCTCGTCGACCTGGACGGGCATCAGCCGCGGGGCGAACTCGACGATGCGGGTGGTGAGGCCGAGCCCCTGCAGGGCGCCGGCGGCCTCCAGCCCGAGCAGGCCGCCGCCGACGACCGCGCCGCTGGTCCGGGTCTTGGCGTACTCCTCGATCGCGAGGAGGTCCTCGATCGTGCGGTAGACGAAGCAGCCGGGGGCGTCCTTGCCGGGGACGGGCGGCACGAAGGGATAGCTGCCGGTGGCCAGGACCAGCACGTCGTACGGGAACACCTGCCCGGAGCGCGACGTGACGGTGCGGGCGGCCCGGTCGATGTGCTCGGCGGGGTCGTCGAGGTGGAGGGCGATGCCGTGCTCGTCCATGAACCCGGCGGGGGTCATGGACAGGTCTTCGGCGGTGCTGCCGGAGAAGTACGAGGTCAGGTGCACGCGGTCGTATGCGGGCCGGGGCTCCTCGCAGAGCACGGTGATCCGGTGCGTGGCGGTGACCCCGCGCTCTGCGAGAGCTTCGAGGTAGCGCTGGCCGACCATGCCGTGCCCGATGAGCACGATCGTGGGCAGGGGCTCGGGCATGTCAGTGGCCTCCGTCGTCGGTGAGCAGGTGGAACAGGTCGTGCGGGGACTCGTCGCCCTCCCAGGTGCGGGCGAGGGCGCCCACGGTGGAGAGCTCGCCGAGCAGCACCCCGCCGACGAGCCGGTCGTCGCGGACGACGACCTTCCGGTAGGTCCCGCGGGTGGCGTCGGCGAGGCGGACCACGTCGTCTCCGGGGCGGGGGGTGGTCTCGCCGAAGGCGGCGAGGTCCAGGGAGCCGTTCTCGGCGCCGCCGAGGGTCAGGCGGGTGAGGGCGCGGGTGCCGGTGTAGGGCGCGGGGGTTCCGGTGAGGACCGCGGCGAGGGCGTCGGCCTGCTCCAGGGCGGCGCCCGCCAGGCCGTACACCTGGCCGGCGTGCTCGGCGCAGTCGCCGATGGCGTGGATGCGGGGGTCGCTGGTGCGGAGGTGGTCGTCGACCACGATGCCGGTGCGGACGTCGAGGCCCGCGGCCTTGGCGAGGCCCGTGCGGGGGCGGACGCCGCAGGCGAGCACGACGAGATCGGCCTCCAGCCGGTAGCCGTCGGCGAGCTGGACCCCGGTGACCTTGCGGGGGCCCGCCGAAGCGCCCGGGCGCGGCGCCGCTGCCGGCGCTGCCCCCGGACCGCCGCTCCTCGAACCCTGGAGGGGCTGGATTTCCAGGCCGCGGACCCGGCATTCCGTGTGGATCTCCACGCCGAGGTCGGTCAGGTGCGTGGCCAGCAGGGCGGAGGCGCCGGCGTCCAGTTGGCGTTCCATCAGGCGCTCGCCCTGCTGGGCCAGGACCACCACCGCCCCCCGCGCGGCGAGCGCACGGGCCGCGGAGACGCCCAGCAGGCCCCCGCCGATCACCACCGCCCGCACCCCGGGGCGTACGGCCGCCGAGAGGGCCAGGCAGTCGTCCATCGTGCGGAACGCGTGGACCCCGTCCGGGAGCTCGCGGCCTTCCGGTTCGAACAGGCCGCGCAGCGGCGGGAGCACCGCGTTCGAGCCCGTGGCCAGCACCAGCGTGTCGTACTCCGCCACGGTGCCGTCGTCGCACAGCACGGTCCGGTCGGTGCGGTCGATCCGTACCGCGCGGACGCCCCGCCGCAGAGCCGGGCCGGGCGCCGGGAGGGCGGTCACCTCCGGTGCGTAGCGGCCGGCGAGGACCTCCGCGAGCAGGACCCGGTTGTAGGGGGCGTGCGGCTCCTCGCCGAGGACGGTCACCGCCGCCGCACCGGTCAGGCGCGCGGCCAGTCGCAGGCCCGCGAGGCCGCCGCCGATCACCACCACACGCTGGTTCGAGGTCATGGCACGAGCGTGCGGGGCCGCTGTTTCCCCGCCGCATCGCCGCTGTTACCCGGACGGAACGCCGACCTCAGCGTCGGGGTCAAGGGTCGGTGAGGCCTTCCTCAAGGCCGTCTCAAGGATCATCGGAGCCGCCGCCGGGGCCCTTGGCGTGCTCCGTATGCGAGACGTGGCGGTGCGGGTCAGGGGCGGGATGCTGGGC